>JALNXV010000291.1 GCA_023230175.1 Candidatus Cloacimonadota bacterium | reverse complement strand
CCTCAAAGCCCTTTTGGAGGCAAGCCCTAAGCCCATTGACATTCCATGATGCTAGCTTCATAAACACTCCCGACCCATGTTACTCCAAAAAACACTTTACAAAAAGCCTGTATTGATTCAAAGTACGTTTATGAGGAAAAAACATCTATGCATCCTGGCTCTTTCAGCACTGATCATATCATGCGCACTATGCACAGATGTGAACACCTACCTGCCGTCGCTGCATCAAAGCGCAATCTTGCCATCAATCGATGGTTTCGGAACAGTTGCCTCTAACATCAGAACAGAACCAATCCTCACATTGAAGCAGGCACTTGAGACACAATACAGCCTCAATTGGACAGAACTCTACTTCGATGAGTCCAAGAAGAAGGCCCTGACGCAGGTATATGGTGAGCTGCTGTCATCGATTCTTCCAGTCCAACTTGCTTACTTCTCCAATCCGGAACTTCAGAACAACGTCTACAGCGTCGCAGTCTACCTGCCCCGGACCGGAACGATACTGGAATTCCTGATAGACATGAACACGAACAGGATCATATCCATTGACAAAAACAATTGAATACGCAATCATATGAACGTTAATTCATATGAAGGAGCGTTCAAATGAAAACACACGACCATTCAATGCTAGTCGAAAAGGTGAAAAGCCAGCTTCCAAAGGATGAACTCATAGCAGATCTGTCCGATCTGTTCAAGCTGTTCGGAGACAACACAAGGCTCAGGATTCTCTTCTCCCTTTTCGAATCGGAACTCTGCGTATGCGCAATATCTGAAATACTCGGCATGACACAGTCAGCCATCTCCCACCAGCTCAAGGTACTCAAGGAAAGCAATCTCGTAGCCAGCAGGCGAGAAGGAAAGACAATATTCTATCATCTCTCCGATGAACATGTCCGAACAATCATCGGCAAAGGGTACGACCACCTCATGGAGGCCAGATCATGAGCTGCAGCTGCAAAGAAGATAGATGCGAAGAGAAGAATGAAAAACGAATTGCAATCGCCCGCATAACAGCCTCGGCTGTGCTGCTGGTCATAGCAATGATTGTGCCATCAGAAGGAATAATCAAAGCACAGCTCTACATAATCCCATATCTAATAATTGGATACGATGTAATATGGGCAGCATTGAAGAACATAGCCCACCTGAAGATGCTGGATGAAGAGTTCCTGATGACAATAGCCACCATCGGAGCATTCGCAATTGGAGAATACCCTGAAGCCGTGGCAGTGATGCTGTTCTTTCAGATCGGTGAGCTCATAGAAGACCTTGCCCAGGGCCGGAGCCGCAGATCGATCGCCGCGATAATGAACATACGCCCTGACTATGCGAATATTGTTTCCGGCGGCGAGGTCAGGAAAGTTGCACCTTCCGAAGTCCACATAGGAGACATCATCGAAGTCCGGCCGGGAGAGAAGATTCCTCTTGATGGACAGATCATCGAAGGCTCTACATCGGTTGATACCCAGGCAATCACAGGTGAAAGCATCCCGCGTGACATGGCCACAGGTGATCAGGTTTCCAATGGCACAGTAAACATCTCAGGACTCATAAGAGTAAAGGTATCATCTGAGTTCGCACAAAGCACAGTCTCCAGGATCCTCGATCTGGTTGAGAATTCATCTGAGAAGAAAGCCCGCACAGAGAACTTCATAACACGATTCTCGCACTGGTACACCCCGTCAGTAGTCATAGGAGCCGTGCTTCTGTGCATCATTCCACCGCTTGCATCCGGACAGGCATGGAGCACCTGGATATCACGAGCACTTGTGTTCCTTGCAGTATCATGTCCTTGTGCACTGGTGATTTCTGTTCCTCTTACTTTCTTCAGCGGAATCGGAGGGGCTTCGAAAGAAGGAATACTGATCAAGGGATCAAGCTATCTCGAAACCCTATCGAGAATAACCACGGCAGTATTCGACAAGACCGGAACTCTTACCGACGGCAAGCTTGCGGTTACTGCGATTCATCCGAACCAGGTCACTGAAGCGCAGCTTCTGGACCTTGCCGCCGCTGCCGAAAGCTATTCGGTCCACCCTATTGCAGCTTCGATAATCCGGGCACACAAAGGGCACATAGACCGCTCCAGAATCGGAGAAGTCGAGGAAATAGCAGGAATGGGACTGTCTGCCGTTATTGATGGAAAGACCATCTACGTAGGAAACGGAAAGCTGATGGACAGGATCGGAGCCGCATGGCATGAATGCCACCGAAGCGGAACGGTAATCCATCTGTCCACAGAAACCGAATACCTCGGACACATAGTCGTTTCAGATTCCATAAAGCCCGAAGCCTCAAAGGCAATCGCCGAACTGAAGAAACAGGGAGTGAAGAAGACCGTCATGCTTTCAGGAGACCTCCGCAAATCTGCACTGCAGGTTGCCCAGAGCCTTGGAATCGATGAAACGAAGGCTGAGCTGCTTCCTGATGACAAAGTGACTGCTGTGGAAAGCCTTCTTGGGCCAGGTCAGACCATCGCTTTCATAGGTGATGGAATAAATGATGCCCCTGTCCTGATGAGAAGCGACATAGGGATTGCCATGGGTGCGATGGGAAGCGATGCTGCAATAGAAGCTGCCGATGTCGTTCTGATGGACGACAACCTTGAAAAAACAGCACTTGCAGTGAAGATTGCCCGAAAGACTATGAGCATAGCCCGCCAGAACATAGTATTCGCACTAGGAGTGAAGGCTGCAATCCTCGCTCTCGGAGCAATGGGAATCGCAGGCCTGTGGGCTGCTGTATTCGGAGATGTTGGCGTGATGCTCATTGCTGTGCTGAACTCCCTCAGAGCAATGCGCAAGTAAAAGAACGGGGCCATCCATCAAAGGACAGCCCCGTTTTTCTTGCCTTATATTGCTTTGGCTTGCTTCAGAAGCTTCTCGATTTCAGTTCCCTGTGTCTTCTTCAAGGCTTCCTTGAGCACCAGACGTTCCAGAAGCGGCAGATCAAGATCTGTAATCTTCTTGCCATCCCTCAGCTCTACCGAAGCATTGAGCAGGTCACGCACATCATATACGCTTCCCCACACTTCTGGCACCCCACGGTCAATGTCAAGCAGTGTATATACAGCCTCCATTCCAGTCCGCATCGAATACTCGGTGGTGAAGATAGTATCACGCTTCGTCTCGGCGAACTGGCCAAGGAAAGCAAAGTTCACGGAACCCTCAGGCACAACATCAGGTCGGTCTCCTGCTTCACGCGGCATGAAGAATGCTGTTATGTACGGCATCATCACTGGAACCGTATTTGCGCTCTTCTCGGCAAGCTGCGGAATCTGATCCTCAGGCACGCCCATGTGGTAAAGCCATTCCATGCAGATTTCCTTTCCTGTGCAGTCACGCATCGCCTTGTGAACATAGTTGCCCTCTCTGTCAGTGAACAGACCATAGATCCATCCGACAAGCTGATTAGCAGGCTGATCCTTGAACTGAGGCTGGCGGTTGAACGTCCAGCTAAGAAGCCAGTTTGAATCACGTGCTGTGACGATGCCTCCGGTGACGACCTTTCCTGAGAAGGGGTCTCGCTTGCATATCTTCTGGATGTACGGCGGAATCCTGTCATCAAGAGTGGTCACAGTAGCGCTCATCCAGTTGCTCTTCTCAGGAGATGAGCAGAACTTGTCAGGATGACCGAAGCTCGGGTCCTGTGCAGCAATCCTGCGCCACATATCCCAGCCGCCGCCTTCCTTGATCTCTGGATTGAATGCAGCAGGATGATTCTGATCTCCCATCGTTGAATTCTCAACGCATCCGCCATTAGTGATGAACAGAAGATCATTGTCGGTCAGATTGATGTAATCCTTCTTCCCGTCACGTTCGATCTCAATCCTCCGGGCAGCTTTTCGGGTGCCCTTGATCTCGAACTGAACATCAACGACCTTGGTATTGAAGACGAACCGGACTCCATGTGATTCCAGGTAACGCTGCATCGGCAGGATCATCGAGTCATACTGATTGTACTTTGTAAACCTGAGGGCAGTGAAATCAGGAAGCCCTCCTATATGATGGATGTACCTCTGAAGATACAGCTTCATCTCAAGAGCGCTGTGCCAGTTCTCGAAAGCGAACATCGTCCGCCAGTAAAGCCAGAAGTTGCTGTTCAGCACTTCATCATCGAAGAAATCAGTGATTGGCCTGTTGTAAAGCTGCTCGTCAGGAGTGAGGAAAAGCTTCATGATCTCCATCGAGGCCTTGTCTGAAAGACCGAACTTCTTGTCAGTATGGGCATCTTCTCCCCTGTTCTGCGTCGCCCTCATCAGGGAATAGTTTGGATCCTTCTTGTTGAGCCAGTAATATTCATCAAGGACGCTCACACCTTCGGTCTCGATCGATGGAATCGACCTGAACAGATCCCACATCACCTCGAAATGGTTATCCATCTCACGGCCGCCGCGCATGACATATCCAAGGCCAGGAATTGCTGCGCCGTCGCAGGCACCGCCTGCTGCATTGCCTTTTTCAATGATTGTGATCTTCTCGCCCTTCATCTGCCCGTCACGCACCAGAAAGCATGCTGCGCTCAACGCAGCAAGTCCGGTTCCTACAATCCAAGCGCTCTTCTGATCAACTCCCTGCGGTTTCTCAGGATGCGCAAATGCTTCATAATTTCCGCTGCTGTAATACATAAGATTCTCCATTGCGGCCGTGTTTTCTTCCGAACCGCAATATGAACTTAATCGAGGAATATGGATTTGCGAATAGACATATACATACAAATGTATGAAAAACATACAAAAGTATGAAACTGTAAATCAGCTTCTGCTGAATTTCTC
>JALNXV010000290.1 GCA_023230175.1 Candidatus Cloacimonadota bacterium | reverse complement strand
TGTATTAATTGATAAAAGTCTCAAAGCTTTTATTGAACAAACTGAAGAGATTATAACTCGTGATTTTATATTAAATAGTTATATGAATTTACCTTTTAGATTAAAACTCAAACAAGAAGACAGAATCTTATATAATATTCTAAATAAAGCATTTCTGTATCATGAATCTAATAATATGCTATATTCAGTTTTTTATAATTTTAAAAGAGAAACTCAAAAAGATTATTTTGTTAATAAGCATCAAGATAATATCTATAAAATTTTTGCAATTAATATTTTATTTTTTATTGTAATTCTTTACTTATTATACAAATTAAAGATTTTTAAATTTAATCTATCAATCATAATCTCAAAATTAAAAAAAGAAAAGATACAACTTATTGATGAGATTGAGAAATTAAATTTTTATTTAGAAAATGTAGAAACTCAAAATAAGAATGTGTTAGAAAATGTTAGCAATTTAGCTTTTGTTCTTGACTTAAAGGGCAATATTACCTTTATCAATGAATACTGTAAAGAAATATTAGGTTATGACTCTTTTAATTTATTGGGTCATAATATTGACGAGATAATTCCGGATGAACATAAAAATAAATTGTTAAATATTACTTATAATACCTTCTCCGGAGATAAAAATGATTCTTATGAAATTGAAATGATAAGTAAGGAAGGACTAAAGAAAAACTTTATCTTTTCTACCAATTTTACAAAATCTATTAAAGGCGAAACTCAAGTAAATTGTATTTTGCAAGATATTACCGATAGAAAATCTCTTGAAAATAGATTGGAAGCATATACTAACCACTTAGAAGATTTAGTTAAACAGAGAACTAAGACATTAAAAGAATCAGAAGAAAGATTTAAATTTGTTATCGAAAAAGCTTACGATGGTATTTTTATGATTCAAAACTTTTATTTTACTCTTGTTAATGAGGCTTTTTCTATTATGACCGGATTTTCCAAAGATAAATTTTATGACTCAAGACTGAGATTACATGATATCATTAAACCTGAATATAGAGATAATTTTATTAATGAACTAAATAATTATCTTAATCAAAATATTGGTTATTTCATCCTAAATACACAACTTTTAAAGTATAATGGAGATATTTGTGATGTAGAGATACATTTCACAACTATAACATCAGCTGCCGAAACAATTATCCTTGGAGTAATTCACGATATAGCTGAGAAAAAAATAATGGAAAATAAGAAGTTGCAAAGTGAAAGATTAAACGTGATATCTTCCTTTGCCATTACAGCTAATGACAGGATTAATTCTCCTCTTAATGCTATTCAAGGCTATGTAGAACTTTTACAAGTGCAGATAAAAACCCCTAAACCTGTGCAAATAAAAGCATTTGAGAATATATTTAAGAGTATTTCTATAATCAAGAATATTTTAAATAGATTAAAATCATTAACTAATGTTACTCTTGAAAAATATAATCTTGACGATTTGCAGATGTTGGATATTAATAAACAATTTGACGAAAATGACAACAATAAGGAGTAATTTAATGAATAATGATTCTAATATTTGTGAAAATAAATGGACTAAATATGGTAAACTTTTAAGTGGTTTAATTCATAATCTGAATACACCATTAATGGGTTTATCCGGTAGATTAGAACTTTTACAAATGAAGTTTGACGATGAAAAAAGTTTTAAACAGATAAATACTCAGCTTGATAGAATAAATTCTATGCTAACCTCAATCGGTTACTTGTTGGATAAAGAGCAAGCTGATTCTAAAAGAATGTTTGATTTAAACACGTTTTTAAATAATTTTTTTACTTTTATGAGTACCGATATGCGCTATAAACACGGTACTGAAAAAGAACTAATAATTAACGATTGTATGGTTTCTGTCGTACCTAATGAATTGATTTTTATAATATATTCATCTGTAGATTATTTATTAGATTTTGTTAATGATGAGTCTAATATACGAATTGAGAATAAGATAGAAGAATCAAAAACAATAATTACCATTAACCTTATCCTTGATGAAAGTATTACAGACATCCCGGATTTAAATACACTAAAAAGCAAAGCATTTACAGAATTATTGATTAATAAATATTATATTAAGTTTGAAAATGACAAAACAAATTTTAAAATTAAATTCAGCATAGAACTTGCTATTGATTAAATATCCAAAATAAAATAAATAAAGGAGTAAATTATGGAGAAATTGCTTTTATTAGGCGATGAAGCATTTGCTCAAGGAGCAATTGACGCAGGTATCTCAGGTGCATACGGTTATCCCGGGACACCTTCCACTGAAATAATTGAGTATATTCAAAAAAACTCAACTGCGATTTCAAAAAATCTACACAGAGTATGGTCTGCAAATGAAAAGACTGCTATGGAATCAGCACTCGGAATGTCTTATGCAGGCAAAAGAGCTATTGTTACTATGAAACACGTTGGGCTCAATGTTGCTGCTGATGGCTTTGTTAATTCCTCAATCACCGGAACTAATGGAGGATTGCTTGTTACCGTAGCTGATGACCCTTCTATGCACTCATCTCAAAATGAACAAGACTCACGTTTTTATGCTAAATTTTCTTTAATACCTGCTTTAGAACCTTCAAATCAACAAGAAGCTTATGATATGGCATCTTATGGACTTGAACTTTCAGAAAAATTTGAATTACCTGTTTTAGTTAGGTTTGTTACTCGTTTATCACATTCTCGTTCAGGAGTAATTACTAAGCAAATGAAAGCGGAGAATCAATTAAAATTACCCAAAGACAGAATGAAGTTTATTCTATTACCTGCTGTTGCAAGAAAAAGTTATAAAAATTTGTTAGCTAAACAAGAGGATTTGATTAAGGCATCAGAGGAAAGCCCCTTTAATACTTATATTGACGGAAAAGATAAATCCTTAGGAATAATCGCTTGCGGATTAGCGTATAATTATTTAATGGAAAACTTTACAAATAATGAATGTACATATCCTGTATTGAAAATTTCACAATATCCATTACCTAAGAAATATATTCAAAAAATGTATAAAGAATGTGATTCTATTATCGTTCTTGAAGATGGTGCTCCAATTGTTGAAGAAATGCTTAAAGGATACTTAGCTAATGGCAAAACAATAAAAGGAAGATTAGACGGCTCTTTACCAAGAGATGGAGAATTAAATCCTAACTTGGTTGCTGAAGCTTTAAATCTTGATAATATTGAAGGTAATAATGTACCTGAAATTATTGCTTCAAGACCACCTGCTCTTTGTGTCGGCTGTCCTCATATTGATACTTATAATGCTTTAAATGAAGCTATCAAACCTTATGGTGATGGTCATGTATTTGCTGATATCGGTTGTTATACTCTCGGTGCGTTACCCCCTTATCAAGCAATTAATAGTTGTGTCGATATGGGAGCATCAATAACTATGGCTAAGGGTGCTGCCGATGCAGGTTTATTTCCTTCAATCGCTGTAATAGGAGATTCTACTTTTACTCATTCAGGTATTACCGGATTATTAGATTGTGTTAACGAAAATACTAATGTTGTTGTAGTTATTGTTGATAACGAGACTACCGCTATGACCGGAGGACAAGATTCAGCCGGACATGGTAAAATAGAAAAAATTTGTGTCGGCTTAGGTGTTGACCCTGAACATATCAGAGTTTGCTTACCACTAAAAAGAAACCACGAAGAGTTAGTTAAGATTTTTAATGAAGAAATCAATTTTAAGGGTGTTTCAGTTATTATACCAAGACGAGAATGTATTCAAACCCTTAAGAAAAAGAACAAGAAATAGGAGACAAAATGAAATTAGATATAATTCTTTCAGGTGTGGGAGGGCAAGGTATCTTGTCTATTGCAACAATCATCGGTACAGCAGCATTAAAAAATAATTTATATTTAAAACAAGCCGAAGTTCATGGTATGAGCCAACGTGGGGGAGATGTGCAATCTCATTTAAGAATTTCTGATAAACCTATATATTCAGATTTAATTCCTAAGGGTAAAGCTGATATGATTATTTCAGTTGAACCAATGGAAAGCCTTAGATATTTACCTTATCTAAATTCTGAAGGTTGGCTGATTACAAACCTAAATCCATTTATTAATATTCCTAATTACCCGGAAATAGAAAAAGTTGAATCAGAAATTAATAATATTAAAAATCATATTTCTATTGATGCAGACAAAATTGCGTCAGATTTAGGTTCAAAACGTTCTATGAATATGGTAGTTTTAGGTGCAGCATCTGAATTTATGCCAATTAATTTTGAAGATTTTGAATATGCTATTCGTACTATCTTTGAGAAAAAAGGTGCTGATGTAATAAATAAAAATCTTGAAGCTTTAAAAGTCGGAAAAGATTTCTCAATCAAAAATAAATAATATTTTATGTTTGAGCTTTAGTTTAAGGATAATTAAGCTATCAATATTTAAAATCATTAAAATGGGAGTTTCTTTATCGGAGACTCCCTTTGTTTTTATTATAGTTTTGATTAATACTTGTGGACGTAGATGTTCTACAAGTCCGGCTATGGACTTGATTCTCTAATCACGGATATCGTAGCTTGACCATCCTGGTCGAGAAAAAAGAACGTAGCTCGATCATCCTGGTCGAGAAAAAAGAACGTAGCTTGACCATCCTGGTCGAGTAAAAGAACGTAGCTCGATCATCCTGGTCGAGTTAGTGAGAAGGGGATTGAGGATAAATTGTTCTATAAGCATCCTTGCTTGTAGGAAGAAAAACGTTCTATAAGCTTCCAGCTTGTAGGAAAAAAATTGTTCTATAAGCTTCCAGCTTGTAGGA
>JALNXV010000106.1 GCA_023230175.1 Candidatus Cloacimonadota bacterium | reverse complement strand
ATTGTTTTTTTCAATTGCAGAATCACCTAAATTAACTATAAAAAACTTAGATTGATTTGTATTTTCGATTTTTATATTTTCATTTTCTATTGATAACAATAATCTTGAAAAACCACCGGCAAAACCAACTGCAGGGATATCTTTCCCCCCCATTTGCTTTATCAATCCGTTATACCTTCCTCCGCCTCCAAGAGCATTTTGAGCACCTAAATTGTTATTTATGAATTCAAAAGCTGTCTGAGAATAATAATCTAAACCACGTACAATAGAAGCATTTATTATAAAGGGTACTTTAAGTAGGTTTAAATAGAATTGAACCTGTTCAAAATGTTTTTTGCATTCTTCATCAAGATAATCTAAAATTAGAGGTGCATTTTTAGATATTTTTTTACAAGTATCAACTTTACAATCTAAAAGTCTTTTAGGATTTTTTAAAAATCTACTTTTACAATCCGGGCATAATTGATTAATATATTCTTTATAGTATGTACGTAATGCTTCGTTATAATTTTCTGAACAGTTAGGGCATCCGATGCTGTTGATTTCGACTTGATATTTTTTTAAACCTATAGCTTTTAAAAAATTATAGAAAATTGAGATTACTTCTGCATCATAATACGGATGATTTGATCCTATACATTCAATTCCAAATTGTGAAAATTGTCTACTTCTTCCTGCTTGTGGTCTGTCATATCTAAACATTGGACCAACATAGAAGAGTTTTGTTAATGGAGAATCTGTCCATAAGTTATTTTCAATATAACTTCTTATAACCGGTGCTGTACCTTCAGGCCTCAAGGCAAAAACTCTACCTTTTTTGTCTTGAAATTTATACATTTCTTTCTGAATAATATCTGAAGTATTACCAACACTACGTTCAAAAATTTCAGCATTTTCAAAAATAGGAGTTACTATTTCTTGATAATTATAATTTTTTACAATAGATCTGAATGTTTGTTCTATATATTCCCATTTATAACTTTCCTTAGGTAATATATCATAAGTTCCCCTTGGAACTGTAAATTTTGATGTCATTTTACTCTCCAAATAATTTTGATTCCAAAATAAAATATGTTATTAAAATTGCAAGTTTTTTTTTAAAAATGCTTGTATTGTTTGTTGTTGACACTATTTTAAATTTTGTTGATTTAATTTTAAATTATGATAAAAACAGCCTTTCTTTGAAATAAATGTCATCAATAATTGCATAGTAAAAGAATTATTAATTTTTTTGTGATAAGGTATCGATTTTGTAATTTAATGATATATCGACGCTTAGGATATTTATTTTATGTTGTGTTGTAATTTTTTTTTACAATTGAAAAAACTTTGTTGACAAGAAAATGCTTGATTAATAAAGTTTACTTACAGGCTTTGTATGGAGGGTATTTAAATGAATTCAAAAGAAATAATGTCTAAAGCATTATCTCAGATTATAACAGGGAAGATGGAACTAATTGATTGTATTTTAAAAGACATTATGTCTTCAAAAAATTCTGAGAATAGTAACATCTTAAGTGAAAGTAAACTTATTGAGGTAGTTGGTCCAAATGGATCCGGTAAATCACATATTTTCAATAGGTTATCTCTGTCATTGTTTTCTAATAATGTTAAGCATTTAAGATATATCCCTAAGAATTTTTCATTTAATCAAGTAAAAAATATTGTTGAGTTAATTACAGATATATCTGATGAAGAATTTTATAGACATATCAGAGCATCCCGGGATTTTAGTACAAGTTCAAGATATGATTTTTTTTATTATTTAACAGAAACCCTTAATCAAAGGAATTTATTTAAATCATGTTTATTGTTGATTGATAATGCAGAATTATTAGATCAATATACATTAGATTTTTTACAATATTTAGTTCAATATGCATATGATAAAAATATTATAATTGTTACCTTCAATACTGATGAATTATTTCCTTTTTCCATAAAGCATAAGATAAAATATTTAACAGCTAATGATATAAAAGCTGTTTTACAAGAAATATATCATTTAAAAGATAATTCCTTTGATACTGAAGCCGAAGTATTAGAGAATATTACCGGTGGTAATGTATATATATTAGAAAACGTTTTAGAAACGCTTTTGTCTGAGGATATTATCCAAAAGTTTGATCTTCATAAATATATTGATAGAAGATTTGATGTCTCAACAATATATAATGAAAAAATTTCAAGTTTATCCAAAGAACAATTTGATTTGTTAGTTTGGACTTATTTATTAGATCAAGTGTCTTCTGAACAAGATTTAAAAGATATTTCAAATTCAAAAGTTAGCTCATTCAATAAGGATATAAATGCTTTAATTGATAAAGGATTTATAAGCTTATGTGATAAAGTTTATATTCTTAGGAAGGTTAAGTTATTTGAAGATTATATAAAGGCTAATCAAACGCATAATATTTCAGTTTACATAAATCGAGTAATTGAGTATTTAAAAAAAATAAATATAGAACAATTTATCTTATGTAAATATTATTTGATAAATAAACAGTACAAAGAAGAGTTTTTTAAGGAAGTAATTGTATATTTGACTCAATTATGTTCTAATGAAGCTTTATTAGAAATATATAACTTTATACTCGAAAATCAAGAAGATATGGTTTTACAAGTTGAAACTATTAAAAATATTGGTTTGATAAATAGAAAGATTAAAAAATTAGAGGTGGCTGCTGAAAACTTTCGTAAGGCACTTAGATTTAGTGTGAATCAAAAATTACCTCTTGAAGAAATAGTATATTTATTGGCTCAAACGTTATATGATTTAAATTCAAATAACTTTTCACAAGAAATCCTAAAAACATATTCATCAGACATTAATGATATTTATTGGAAAGCTAAGTTGGCACTATTAAAAAGCGAAATCTTAGCTGAAACTGAGGAATTTGAAGAAGCTATGACTTATGTTGAAGAGGCATATCAGAATGCAATTTTGATTGAAGATAAACATAAAAGATACTATTTACATGCTGAAACAAAAAAGATTAAAGGTAAAATATTTTATTATTCAAATCTTTGGGATAAAGCAGAGATATCCTTTAAAGAAGCAGAATCTTTATATAAGGTAATTGAAGATTATCGAGGTTTGGCTGCAATTTATAATAATATTGGAGTATTAAAAGTTTTTCAAGGAGAATATGAACAAACTGAAAAATTATACTTAGCAAGTTTAGATTTAGAGCAAAAAAGCTTTAATCTTGAAGGTATTGCCATTTGCTACAACAATCTTGGAGGACTTGCTGATGATCAAGAAGATTATAAAAAGTCATTATATTATTATAATGAAGCATTAAAAATTCAAAAATTCTTGTCTGAGAGATATAATATAAGTAATTGTTACAACAATATTGGGGTAACATATATGGACAATGGGGATTATGATAAAGCTGCAGAAGCTTTTAAACAGTCACTGGATACAGCTATAAATTTTGGATTATTTAAAAATATTATAGCCGGGTTGAATAATTTAGGTGCCCTATATTATAAGTCCGGTAATTGGACAAAAGCTATTGAATATTATGAAGAAGCAATTAAAAAATCCAATGAATGTGAATTTATGGAAGGTTTGTTAAGATCATATAATAATATAGGTGAATTATATGAGAAAAGAGGGGAGTATAGTTTAGCACATGATTTGTATTTTAAAGGATATGAGATATTGCCTGCAATTAATGATGAATATCTAAAGGCAGAGCTATACGGAAACCTGGGAAGTGTTCTTACTTGTTTACATAAATTTGGAGAAGCTTACGGTTATTTAGTAGAAAGTTTTGATTTTTTTAAAAATCTTAATGCAAAAGATAAGATTATTGAAGGAGCATTGAAACAAGCAAACTATTTTATTTTGACAAGAAATTATGAAAGTGCTGACTATTATTTATCTTATGCTTATAAACTCGCTAATGAGTTACATCATTTTTTCCATATAGCTATGATAAAGTATTATCGGGCTATTTTAGAAAGAAAAAATCCTGAACAAGCAAAAAAGTTTCTTGAAGAAGCTATAGAATATTTAAAGGATTCTAAACATAAATTTGAGTTATCTTTAGTATTTTATGAATATTCTTCTGTTTTACATCAACTTGGAGAATGGGAACAGGCTTTAAACATATTAAATAATAATATTAATATAATTAAAGAATTTGGTGCAATAAAGTTTTTAGAACAGAATGATTTATTGATTCAAGATATAACAAAGAAATATGCGGTTGAACTTAAAGAGTCAAGATTTCATGAATCAATTTTAAATAAGTATTCTGATATTATTTCTAAGTTAAATCAGATTTCAGATTTTGATGTCATTTTAGAGTCTGCTTTATTAAATATTGTAGATTTTGCTGAAGCTGATGGAGGTGTTTTATGCTTGTATAATTCAAGGGCACTTCCTGATTCATGGGAATACAAGATTTTTAAGAATTATTCTTCAGAAGAAAAAGATTATGATATTATGATGGAATTAATGATGAAATCGTATAATGAAAATACGAATCATACATATAAACAACCTCATTTTGCTGTTAAATATAATGATATTTGTACTTTTAATCTTAGTTTGCGGAATCATACTCACGGTGTTCTTTTATTGTTTAGTAAACATGGAACTCATTATTTTGCAGAAAAGATGATTAATTTAATCAGTTCTTTATGTAATCAAGTGATTATGATGATAGAAAATATCAGATATAGTAATTTAAGTAAGTCTCATGCTGTTTTACGTGAAGAACTTGAATCATCAAATCAATTTACTAATATTGTAGGTAAAAGTTCAAAAATGACACAAATATTTGAGCTGATTGATAAAATTAAGGATACTCCTACTAGTATATTAGTAGAAGGACCTAGTGGCACAGGTAAAGAGCTTATTGCAAGAGCAATACATTATAACAGTAATCGTCGGAATAAAAAATTTGTAGCCCAGTACTGTGGTGCTTTACCTGAAACTCTTTTAGAAAGTGAATTGTTTGGGCATATTAAGGGCTCATTTACAGGGGCTACTTATGATAAAAAAGGTTTATTTGAAGTAGCTGATGGAGGAACTTTCTTTCTTGATGAAATAGCAGATATTAGCTTATCAACTCAAGCTAAGTTATTGAGATTCCTTCAAGAAGGTGAAATAAAAAGGGTCGGTTCTACCAAAACAGAAAAGGTAGATGTGAGAGTTATTTGTGCTACTAATGTTAAATTGATAGATAAAGTAAAAAAAGGTGAATTTAGGCTAGACTTGTATTATCGTCTGAATGTGATTAGGATTGAAGTCCCTTCATTAAAAGATAGAAAATCTGACATTCCATTATTAGGAATTCATTTTTTAGATAAATATAATACCAAGATTAAGAAAAAAGTTCATGGTATTACAGATGAGGCAATGAAGTATTTACAGAATTATGAGTGGCCTGGTAACATTAGACAATTAGAAAATGAAATTGAGAGAGCGGTAACGTTAGCCGAACCTGATTCTTATATAAAACCTTATGATTTATCTGAAGAAGTATATAAATTTTCTGACAATACAGATGCAGTTACTTTGTATAATAATAATCTTACTTTGAAAGAAGCCACAGAACAATTAGAACGCAAAATGATTGAACGAGCTATGATAGATTGTAGATGGAATCAAAGTCAAGCTGCTAAAATTTTAGGTATTAGTAGACAGGGATTAATAAAAAAATTAAAGAGATATGAGATTGAAGAAAAATAGATAATTATGAATTTAGATTCCACAATTGTGAAAAATATATATCCTGATTTGGATTATATTGTTATTGATATAGAAACAACAGGCTTAAGTTACATTAAGAATGAAATTATTGAAATTGGGGCTGTTAGATATTCTAAAGGTAAAGTAGTTGAGAAGTTTTCAAAATTTATTAAGCCTCGAAATGTTGTACCATTATTCATTTATAAATTAACGAATATCAAAGAATCAGAATTGAAAGCTGCAGATAGATGTGATATTGTTTTTGAAAGTTTTTTAAAGTTTATTAATTCTAATCTGAGTAGTAATACATTTTTAGTTTTTCATAATGCTGAGTTTGATGTTAATTTTCTTAATTATCATTTAGTCCAATGTAATTTTACTAAGCTTGAAATACCAATTTTAGATACTTTGGTTTTGAGCAGAATATTTTTACCTTTTTTAAAAAGTCATAATTTGAGTTCAGTTGTAGAGTATTTTTCTCTTGTTTTTGATAATGCTCATCGAGCTATCTTTGATGCCGAAGCAACCGGAGAAGTTTTTTCAAAAATTACATATTTTATAATAGACAATATTCACGCACAACAAATTAGTTTTTTGACTACTCTTGTAGAATATATTTGTAAGAATAATGGTAAAAAGATGTCCTTTCTGAGTAAATCAAAGTATGAATCTCTGAATGATGGAATAGATTCATTATTATTATATCTTGTCTTATTAAGAGATTATATTATTAAACATTCCTTAAACAAGGATTATGGAGATAATCCATATAAGTTTTCTCATTTTAATTATATTGAGAATGTTAGTGATAATAAATTAATGCCTTCTGTAGATGATGTTTTTAAAACGGGTGGATATTTTGACAGAAGTTTTGATAAATATGAGATTCGGGATGGACAAATTGAAATGTCTAATAGTGTTTTGGATGCATATAATAATGAGAAATTTTTATTGATAGAAGCAGGAACTGGTGTTGGGAAATCTTTAGCATATTTAATTCCTTCTCTAAAGTACTCAACGGAGGAAAAAAAGAAAATTGTAATATCTACAAATACTAAAAATTTACAAGAACAACTTTTATTTAAAGATTTGCCTTTAATTTCTAAAGCTATAGATATTAATTTTTCAGCTGTACTAATAAAGGGTAGAGATAATTATTTATGTATTAGGAAATGGCAAGAAATATTTGAGTCTTTTACCTTAAAGCAGGCAAATATCCCTTTTAGCGGATATGAAGCTTATGGGTTACTTTTTTTATATTTATGGGCGGAGAATACTAAAACTGGAGATATCGCTGAGAATGCTAATTTTTCAAGTTCGCCATATTCTTTTATTTGGAAAAAAATATCATCTGATAGGCATATGTGTTTAGGAAGAAAGTGTCGTTTTTTTAAAAAGTGTTTTTTGATGGATATAAGGCAAAGGGCAGAAAATGCTAATTTAGTAATAATTAATCATTCATTATTGTTTTCTGATTTTCAAAATGATCAATCAACTTTGGGTGAAATAACTCATTTAGTTTTTGATGAAGCACATAATCTTTTACAATCTGCATCATCATATTTAGGGTTTACACTTTCTTATAGTGATTTACAAGGTTTTATTAATACTATTTTTGCTATTAAAAATTCTTATCAAACCGGTATGATGGTTAATATAAAAAATTCATCAATGAAAAGTAAGATTCCTGTAAAAGAAAAGGAAGCATTAGTAAAAGATATTGATGATTTAATTGGTTTTATGGAAGATAACACAGAATGCTTAGGGCTTCCATTTATGTTAGTAGCAGAAGATGTAAGTCTATTTGGTAGTTATAATAAATATAGAATAACTAATAGCACTTTAGAAAAGAAAAAAAATAGATTTTCTTTCAATAAAATACAAAAATCTATTGAAGATATACAAGATTTTTTGAAAGAATTATTTAAAAATCTAAAAAAGATTCATTTAAGTATTTCGATTTATGATGCAAAAATGTTTTATGATCAAGATATTGTTTTAGACTTTTTAGATAAATCATCTGAAAAGATTTTGCAATTTTTGAAGCAATTAGAATCTTTATTAGAACCTAATTTTGATAAATATGCATATTGGTTGTCAAGTTTTGAAATATCTGTTGAGAATTATCCTAAAGGTGTATTTAACTATGCCCCAATACAGGTTGATGAAATTTTGCCGGATGTGTTATATTCAAAAGTTAAATCAATTGTTTTTACTTCAGCAACTATGAGTTTAAGAAAAAATTTTAAGTTTGTAATTTCAAGCTTAGGCTTAGATAAATATTCTGATATGTATAATAATTTGCCTGGAAATGAAGGAAAAACAGTTAAATTAATACAAAAAATTGTGCCTTCTCCATTTGATTATGATAAACAGGCTTTAATAATTAATACTTCATTTTTACCACCGGTAACTGATTCCTATTTTATTCCCCAAAGCAAAGAGTTATTAAATGTTGTTTTAGATAATAATCGAGTGGGTTCATTGATTTTGTTTACCTCATATAAAGATCTTACTTCAATGTATGAAGCATTAGAACAACCTTGCTATGAAAAGGATATTTTGTTGTTAGCTCAAGGTATAAGTGGTAGTAGAAATTCAATTCTTAATCAATTTATTAATAAAGGTGATGCAGTTTTATTGGGAACAAATTCGTTTTGGGAAGGGGTTGATGTTCAGGGTGATTCATTATCTTTACTTGTTATGTTTAAGTTACCTTTTCAAGTACCTTCAGAACCAATAGTTGAAGCTTATATTGAAAAGCTCGAAAAAGAGGGTAAAAATGCATTTATGTATTATACACTACCTAATTCTTTATTGAAAATGAGACAAGGAATTGGTCGACTAATTAGAAGCAAGACTGATAGAGGTGTTATTTTGATTTTAGATAATCGTATTACCACAAAATACTATGGGAAATATTTCCAAGAAATAACACCTACAAAGATACATAATTCAAGTAATCCTGTGGAAGCAATTAGTGCTATTTCAAAAATGTTAACGGAGCTACCTTAATTATTGATATAATTCTGTAGAATTTAGTTAGTTTTTTCAGATAAGTTTGTCCATATTTCATATTTTTTTTCTAAAATATTATTGAGTTCATTGAGTTTCTCAGATAACTTGTTAAATTCCTTATAATCAAGATTATGAGCATTTTCATTTAAGTTATTATGGAGATTATTAATTTCATTTTCTAAGTTTTCAATATCTTTTTCAGTTTGAGAAAGTATTTGTTGTTCTTTGAAATTTAATTTTTTATTGTCTTTATTGGATTTATTTTTAGATACTTTCGGTATGTCATTTTCTTCTTTTGATGAATTTTCTTCTTCAAATTTTTTTACAATTAGATAATCTGAATAATTGCCGGGAAACATTTTTATGGATTTATTATTTTCAAAGATAAATAGATAATCTACAATTCTATCTAAAATAAATCTATCATGTGAAATCAATAAAATACAACCTTGATATACATCAAGAAAATCTTCTAATATTTCTAATGTCCTTATATCAAGATCATTTGTAGGCTCATCTAAGATAAGGAAATTTGATCCAAAAACTAAAGATGATAATAAAAACAGTCGTTTTTTTTCTCCACCCGAAAGGCTTGATATTTTACTTTGTTGCATTTTTCTATCAAAAAGAAATTTTTCAAGCAGTTGTTCAGCTGAATGAATAGAGCCGTCTTTAGTTTTAAATTGGTCTGCATAAGATTTTATGTATTCAATGATCGAGAGTTTTTCATCGAGAATCGGCTCAGTTTGTTCAAGGTAGGCTATATTAGTGTTTATCCCACTTTTAATATTTCCTTTAATAGGCGTTAGTTTATTGGTTATTGCTTTTATTAAAGATGTTTTCCCACAACCGTTTGGACCTATGATACCAATTCTGTCCATTTTTTGAAAGTTATATGAGAAATTATCTAATAAAATTTTTTCATTATAACCAATTGTAAGGTTATGTATTTCAAGAATAGTTTTTCCTAATCTTTGATTTGCAAATGCAATTTCCAATTCTTGATTATTTGTTAGATAGGATTTATCTAATAGTTCTTTTACTCTATCGATGTGGTCTTTAGGTTTAGATGTTCGAGCTTTTGCTCCTCTATTCAGCCATTTTAACTCTTTTTTTAACTGAGTTTGTCGTCTTGTTTCTTTTCTTTTTGCATCAATATCTTCTTGGGCTTTACGTTGTAAATATTCAGAATAGTTGCCGGGGTAAAATTGTAGATTACCGTTGTCAATTTCTAAAATTTTATTGGAAACTGAATC
>JALNXV010000101.1 GCA_023230175.1 Candidatus Cloacimonadota bacterium | reverse complement strand
GAAATATCTATCATGGGTTACAAATATAATAGTTCCTTTGTAATTAATTAAGTATTCCTGTAGCCATTCAATTGTATCTGTATCTAAATGATTTGTTGGTTCATCTAAAAGAAGAATATCGGGATTATCTAATAATACGCGAGCTAAATCAATTCTGCGTAATTGCCCTCCAGATAAGGTGCTAATCGAAATATTTAAATCTGAAAACCCTAAAATTGTTAACATAGATTTAGCTTTAAAATCAATATCCCAAGCATTTTCTCTTTCAATTTTTTGTTGTAATTCTAATTGTTGTTGGTAAAGTGATTCAGTGTATTCGTGTGTTAAACTGTCTGATATTCTTTTGTATTGTTTTAAAAGACCAAAATGTTGATGCTTGCTTGAATAAATTTGTTCAATAATTGTGTTATTTTTTTCTAAATTAGGCATCTGTGTAAGATAGTCAATACTAATGTTGTTTTTGGTTATGATTTGACCTGAATCCGGTTTTTCAAGATCACATAAAATTTTAAGTAATGTAGATTTACCTGAACCATTGATCCCCATTAATCCAATTTTATCTCCGTTTTGAATACCAAAACTTGATTGACTAAATAGTACCTTCTCAACATATTTTTTACTAATATTTTCAGCGGAAATTAAGCATTCTGCCATTAAGGCTCCTTAAATATTTATATGATTCATAAATATTAGCTTAGTGTGTTTTTGTCAATTAAAAGATGATGATTTAAAAATGCTTGACTTATAATTAATTGTTTTTATATTGTCAGCCGAAAGGATAAAAAATGATTGTTAATTCAAGTTCAAAAGCTTTACAGCATAATTTAGCTTTTACAAAGAAAAAATCAATTGTGATACCTTTAATAGATTTACAATTTTTAGATAAATGTGAAAGTGTTTTTGGAATTCATCAGAGATTTAATCACTTTTTAAATGAATATTATCATCCTTATCCAAATTATCAATATATTATAGATTTATTTCGACAAATATTATTAGAAGATTATTGGTTTTATTTTAATGATAGTATTTATCAGGAGGCTAATTCTCTCTTTTTAAAATATATTGATGATTTAATTTGTAATTTAGTTGCCGAACCAGGGGAAAAACTTTATGAAAATGCAAAAGCATTTCAATTAATTGATAGATTTTTCCAGACATTATGCTCATATTTGTCGTATTTATATAAACAGACTGCAGATATAAAGATGATTTATAATTATATAAAGTACATTGAAATAATGATTTATAAATGTCCTATCTTAT
Organism: Candidatus Cloacimonadota bacterium; assembly: GCA_023230175.1. Classification (GTDB taxonomy): domain Bacteria; phylum Cloacimonadota; class Cloacimonadia; order Cloacimonadales; family WRIO01; genus JALNXV01. The sequence continues at coordinate 8,998 of JALNXV010000101.1, read as the reverse complement.
GTTCTTTGAATATTTCTTTGATTTATGATTTGTGGGGTGAGTTTATTAATGAGATTAATATTGATAACAGGTTTTTCAAGAGTTTAAAAGAAGCCTTATTCTGTAGTATTAGTTATTGGAATAGATGTACAGATATGGTTGATTGGTATGAAAGAAATATTGACATTTTCAAAAATAGATACATTGATTTGTTTAATGAAATTAGTAGTTTATATTTTGAAAATTGGATTAATAAACTACAATCTATAGATTCAATTGATCATCTTCAACAAGTTCCTACCTTTAATGAAATTGCTGTTCATTTTAGAATGCAGACTAAAAGATTAGTAACTCCTTTTGAACAGATTTATTATATAATTTATCTTTTAAATCATTCTTGTATGAAAAGTTTACAAAGACATTTGATTTATGACATTAATAAGATTATTAGAAACATTTCTAATAATGAAAATCAGAGAGATTTTGTACTTTTTATTAATAATTTATTTGAATTATTAAAAAGCTTCAAAAAGTTATATCCAGATACGGTAATGGATTGTATTGCAAGTTTAGGCAAAGAATTATCCGAAATCAATAATAAAAAATTGATTAAAGTTTTTAATTCTAAATTAATACATTTTGGATTTGAATTTGCTAACGATGTTAAAGTTTTAGAAGATTGGCAACTCCAATATAATAAAAATCACATAAAAAATATTAGGTTATATTTAGAGCTATTTTCTCATTCAACGACAGATTTTAAAGATTTACTTTCTGCTTTAATTATTTATTTGAAAATAGGGGGAATATTTATTTCTGATACTGATTTATTTCAAAAGGATGTTAGTAAATTACTTAATAGTTCTATTCAGAAGTATTTTAAATTAATCAAACAATTATGTAGATTATTCCCAATTTATTTTAATGAAATTGGAGCAGAGGGTGAGCTTAGAGATTCCTCTACTGAATTAGATGAGTTAACTAATTGTAAGGATATAGTAATTCACTTTATACGCAAGCAAATACATACTGAAAGTAATAATACACATATTAAGCTTATAGAACAATTAATGAATTATTTTGAATACATAGATATTAAGATGCTTGCAGAAGTTTATCCTGATCATGTGATGAAACAGGTTGTTATTACAGAACAAGATAAAGTAACAAAACAATTCATAAAGGTATTAAAAGAGAAATATTTATATTGTAAAGATGATATATTTGCTATTAGTAGTCAAGATTTAGAATTAGCTTATCTGATTGATTATGAAGAAATTGCAAAAAAAAGAGTAATATTATTGATTAAAATTTATAAATTGCTTAAAGAAAAATATTCTTTTGACAGTGTAAATTTTATTGAGAGTATTAAGAAATCTAATTTATTTTCTAATAATGATGTATCAGAACTTTCAAAGTTAATTAAAAAAAATGATAATTTTAGTACAGTGTCTTATATGTTAAAATTAATGGAAAAATTAAAAAAAATTATTTTAAATAAAGAATTTTCTGAGGGATATGAGGATGTTTATTTTAAAAGACATATTGCTGCAGGTATTCCTTCAATGTATGGTAGATATATAGAAAAAAAATTTGATGCATTAGGATTAACATTTAGGTTTGAAAAGATTACCGGGATATATATTGATAAAATTATAAAAAGTATTCAATTACAATATATTACTGCCGGAACTTTAAAAAGAATATATAAAGTCTTAACCCTGATTAATGATGGTTTACAAATTGATGGGATTGAAAATGAAAGCTTTAATTCTCAATTAAAAATGTTAAAGTATAGTCTAACGTCAAACACCTTTTCAATAGATCAATATAAAAATATTTTTCAGTTTATGCAAGATAGTGTTAAAGAAATAATTAATGAATTTTTCATTAGAAATTTTGACCCAATTTTGAAAATCATTTTGCCGGTTATATATAATGATAGAGGAGAAGATAATTTAGATGATTTAAAATTCCATTCATATTCTGAAAAATTTTATAGAGATTTAATAAGTTCTGCATTTGTTATTCAAAGCTTAGATAATTTTTTAAGTACAATTTTAGAGGCATTTAATTCAATGTTAGTCACATTTCCCTCTCATTTGATTAGTCAAGTAATGCATTATGACCCGGATAAACTTGTGAGTAATTTGGACGAACGTAATCATAGGTTGGATAGCCAAGTCTTTTTAGGAGCTAAAGCATATTTTTTGAAACAGTTAAAGCAGAAATATTTTCCGATTCCGGACGGTTTTGTATTATCAACTGAGTTATTTCGATATAGACAGGCGATATTAAGACATCCTGCAATGTCTGAGGATATTGATAATATTATTAAGCATCAAATAGCACTATTAGAAAAAAAGACAAATATGAAGTTTGGTGATTGCTTAAATCCTTTATTATTGTCAGTTAGATCAGGTGCTCCTTTATCAATGCCGGGAGCTATGGATACTTTTTTAAATATTGGGTTAAATGATGAAAATACAGAAAAAATTAGTAGAAATCCAAGGTTTCAATGGACTATTTGGGATTGTTATCGTAGATTAATTCAGAGTTGGGGTATGTCATTTGGTATTAATCGTGATGAGTTTGATAAGTTAATGTTAGAGTTTAAACAAAAATGGTCAGTTGAGTTGAAAGTAAATTTTACTCCTGAACAAATTCGTGAAATAGCAATGAAATATAAAGTATTATTAAGTGATTATGATATATATATTGAACAGGATTTGTATAAACAGGTTAGAGCAGCTGTAAAGAATGTTTTAAATTCATGGGATATAGAAAGAGCTGTAGTTTATAGGAAACAAATGGAGATTGCAGATGAGTGGGGAACAGCTGTTGTTATTCAAAGAATGGCATTTGGTAATATTAGTTTAAAATCCGGTTCAGGTGTTTTATTTACTCATGATCCTAATGTAAATGAGTCCGGTATTCATTTAAACGGAGATTATACATTGTGTAGTCAGGGAGAAGATGTGGTTGGAGGGTTAGTGCATACTCGACCTATTTCAAGACATCAAGTAAATAACGAGGAAGAGAAAAAGTTATCTTTACAGAATTTGTTTCCTTATGTATATAAACAACTATATCACTATGCAAATTTATTGATTGGTCACTATGGGTTTAATCATCAGGAAATTGAATTTACTTTTGAATCAGCAAATCCGGAAGATTTGTATATCTTACAAACAAGAAATCAAGTTATACAAAAACCAATTTCTAAAACTTTATTTGCCGACAATCAGGAGTTTAAGTTATTGGCAATAGGTACAGGTATTGGTAATGATGTTGTGAATGGGAAAATCGCTTTTAATATGAATGATTTAAAAATATTAAAACAACAAGATCCTCAATGTAAACGAATTCTTATAAGACCGGATACTGTTCCTGATGATATAAGTTTAATTTTTGAAGCTGAATGTATTGTTACTGCAAGAGGTGGAATAACATCACATGCTGCTGTTACTGCCGTCAGATTAGGAAAAACAGGAATTGTTAGTTGTAAATCATTGAAGGTTTATGATAATGAAAAATATTGTTACTTTGACAATGAAAAATTATCTGTTGGTGATAATTTAGCTATTGACCCTAATACCGGTAATATATATTTGGGGCATTATCAAGTAGAAGATTATTAAAAAACAAAAAAAATAAAGTAAGGAGTATCTTATGGAAACTATCTTGAAAGGAAAAGTACTGGGAATAAATGGTCTTGGTAGGATTGGAAAATTAAGTCTTTGGTATCATTTACAAGAAAATTATTTTGATGCTTTCGTTATCAACGTTGGTCGTGAAGTAGGGAAAAAACTTGATGATATTATTCAAGTGATTGAAACAGATTCTACTTATGGGGTTTTAAGTAGATTCTTAAATGGATTTAATAAAGATAATTTAGAGATAAAAGTTATTGATTATGATTTGCCAATAATTTCTGTTAATGGTAAACTGATTAAATTTTTACGAAATGCTCGAAATCCTAAAGATATTAATTGGTCAAATGAGGGAGTTAGGCTAGTGCTTGATTGTACCGGTAATTTTGTTGATCCTACTTTACCTGCCGAACATAATAAGGGTAGCTTGAGAGGGCATATAGAATCAGGTGCAGAAAAAGTTATTCTATCTGCTCCATTTAAAATTTCTGATTCAAGTAAAAAAATGCCTGAAGATTCCGGTATGTTTGTTTATGGTATTAATCATTTAGATTTTGATCCAACAAAGCATAATATTATGTCAGCTGCATCTTGTACAACAACCGGATTGGCACATATGATGAAACCATTACTTGCTGATAAATATACTTCAGCTATAGTTACAGCTTCAATGTCAACTATTCATTCTACTACAAATACTCAGAGTATTCTTGATTCAGTTCCAAAAGCAAATGCTTCTGATTTAAGAAAAAATCGAGCAGTAATGAATAATATAATTCTTTCTACAACTGGAGCAGCTAAAGCTCTTGAATATGTATTGCCACAAATAAAAAATATTGGCTTTATTGCTGACTCTGTTAGAATCCCAACAACAACTGTTTCTTTAATTACTTTAAATATTACTTTTCATACACCATTAAATAGCAAAAATGAACCAATTATTAATAAACATTATCTGAATGATATATATAAAAAGGCTGCCCAAGGAAATCAAAAAGATTTATTGATTTTTTCTGAAAGGCAAAATGTATCATCTGATTTGATGGGTATTCCTGCTGCTTGTGTTATTGAAGGCCACGAAACTCATACAAGAACGGGTTTTCTGCAATTATCAACAGATAAATTAAGAGAAATTGGTTGCGAAAATGATATAAAAATGCCGGTAACACATGCAAAAATTTTTGCATGGTATGATAATGAGTTGGGATCGTATGTTAACTGTCTTGGTAAACTTACCATATATACTTATCAACAGATAAAATAAATATATTTTTATTATTAAAAAAGAGAGTATTATCTTATACTCTCTTTGTTTGATTATGTAATAATTACGAATATTCTTGACATTATTGTTGCTATTATAATCATAGAATTAAATTTTAATCGTTTATTGAAGAGGTCTTTATGAAAAAAAAAATTGTTCGAATAATTACTCGTATGAATATTGGTGGTCCTTCATTGCATGTTGTAAATTTAAGTAAAGGACTTGAAGATAAATATGAAACAGTATTATTGGCTGGTCAGATTGAAACTTATGAAAGTGATATGTCTTATTATGCTAAGAAAAAAAATGTTAAAGTGGGTTATTTATCAAAATTAAGTAGAGAACTTAAGTTTCCTCAAGATTTGATTGCTTTTTGGGAAATATTTAAGATATTAAGAAAAGAAAAACCCGATATTGTTCATACTCATATGTCAAAAGCCGGTTCTTTAGGTAGATTAGCTGCTTGGTTTGCCGGTGTTCCTATAATCGTGCATACTTTTCATGGTAATATATTTAAGGGACTTTTCTCTGAAAAAAAAGTTAAGCTTTTTGTAAGTATTGAAAGATTTCTTGCAAAAATATCTTCTCAAATAATTGCAATAAGCGAAACTCAAAAAGAAGAATTAATGGATTTTAAAGTAGCAAAATCAAATAAAATTTCTGTTATAAAACTAGGTTTTGATTTTAATAATATTTTACCTAATAATGAGGATTACGGAGTTTTTAGAAATGAGTATGGTTACAAGCAAGACGACATTTTAATACCAATAGTTGGAAGAGTTACTCATCAAAAGTGTCATAAATTGTATCTTGAAATTGCTGATAGAATATGTAAAAAATATAATAATGTATATTTTCCAATTATTGGGGATGGAGAACTCAGAGATGAAGTTGAACAAGAAATACAGCAAAGAAATATTGCTCATAGAGTTAAAGTTACCGGATTTATTAAAGATTTAAAACCTGTTTATGCTGATATAGATATATCTATTTTAACATCAGTTTTTGAGGGTACACCAGTTGCTTTGATTGAGGCTATGGCGGCCGGAAAGGTTGTTGTTTCGACAAATGTGGGAGGTATTCAAGATTTTATAGATAACGGAGTAAATGGTTTTTACTTTGATGAACCAAATCCTGATCTCTTTGTGGAATGTTTGAGTAAGTTAATTGAAGATAAAGAAAATCTTACTGTTATTGGTGAAAAAGCTCGAATTACGTCTCAAAAGATGTTTAGTGTTGAAAGACTTGTAAAAGATATTAATCAATTATATGATAATTTATTAGATAATAAGAAATCATAATTATTAAGACTGTTAATCAATATCAAACATTTTCTATAAGCTTATTAATTTTTTAAATGAATTGCTTTTTATATTGATAATATTTTATTAATTTCAGAAATTAGATTATGAATAGTAAAAGGTTTCGCTAAGAATGAATTGATTCCATATTCCTTAGCTTGAATTATTCTATTATCATTATGAAATCCTGATGTTAGTATAATATGTACATTAGGGAATTCTTTTTTAGTATATTTAATAACATCTAAACCGGATTTATTAGGCATTATCATATCAACAATAATGAGTTTAATCTCTGTATTATAATCTTTTAATAACTTAATTCCTTTTTTACCATCTGTTGCAGAGAGAACTTTAAAACCACATTCTGTAAGTATATCTGTCATAATATCTCTTAATACTGTATCATCTTCAATCACAATAATAGTTAAATTTTTTGATGCTGTATCAAAATTAGCTTTGATATGGTTTATTTTAATAATATCGGAAGCTTTGTTTTTGTCTTCATATAAAGGTAAGTATAAATTGAACACAGTACCTTTTTCAATTTCAGAATATATATCCATAAAGCCATGGTGTTTGTGGATAATGTTGTTAACCATTGAAAGCCCAAGGCCTGTACCTGAATCTTTTTTCTTAGTAGTAAAGAATGGATCTAATATCTTTGATATGTTATATTTATCTATTCCAACACCTGTATCAGCAATACTAATTTCCCAATATTTTTCTGTAAGGAGAGAAGAATTTTCATCAATAGTTAAAGTAGAAAATGAGTTAGAATATTCTAAGGTTTTATTTTTGAGTTCGAGATGTTTATTAATTTTATTGATATAATTAATTTTAACAGAGATTACTCCACCACAAGAATTATTATTGTTATCTTTACAAGTATCTTGTTTCATAATAGTCATAGCATGACAAGCATTAATAAATAGGTTAAGCAACACTTGTTCAATTTGGTTTAAATCTCCAAGTATATTTGCACTTTCCGGGTAATAAGAAAGATTGAAGCTGACACTTTTATCAAAAGAATTTTTGCATATTTTAACTACTCTTTTTAGTGAAAGATTTAAGTCTAATGGGGTTAAAGAGATTTCGTTTTTTCTTGAAAGAGTAAGCAATTGTTTTACTAAATCAGCTGCTTTTTCAGAGAGGTCCATTAAAAGTTCGATTTGTTGAGCAATGAAACCTGTATTCATTTCTTTGGTTTTATTATTTGCTGATGTAGATTGTTTTGTGATTTTATGATATAAAATAGATAATGTAGCTATTATGCCTCCAAGAATATTATTGAAATCGTGAGATAATCCTCCTGCAAGAGTACCAATCATTTCCATTTTTTGAGCTTGTCGTAACAGTTGTTCTTTTTTATCTAATTCTGTAACATCATCAATTCTTAAAACTATACCCTTGACACCATTATATGTTAAAGGAAAAACAATAATATTCCATACTTTTTTATAACCCTCAAATATTGAAGATTGTTCAGTATCATTATGATAATTGATGTAGAAATTTTGATTATTTTTATGTACTTCTTTAAGGTTATTTTCATAATTTTTAAAGAAGGGTAATACTTCAGTTATATATTTATCTTTGACTCTTTCAAAGTCATATTCAGAAAAGATGTGTGCATTTTTATTCCATTGTGTAATTTTGAGGTTCTCATCCATTGAGATAACTACAGATGGCATACTGTCAATGATATTGTGTAAATAATTCTTTAAAAAATCAATTTCATTGATTGATTTAAGTGTTTGTTTATGCATTTGTAAATAATTATCTACAATGGAAGAGAATTCATCATCAAAGTCATAATACATTTCTTCTTTTGTAAAACGTCCAGGTGACAATAGGATTTTTTTTACGGTTTTAAATTTGTCTTTTAGTGTCTTTTTGATTATTACTAATGAAGTAATTAAAATAATACTTAAAAGAACGAGAATATATCTAATTTTCTTGTTATTGTGAATTTGATAGTATGTGGTTTTAAATTCATTTTGAGAAATGGAATTATGAATAATTTTTATGTTACTTAGATGATTATTTATAATATTTATGGTCTCTTGTATATTTTTAATTGTTAGTTCTATCTCGGTTTTAGATGGCTTAATATTTGCAACAGTTAATTCTTGATAATGCGATAATTGTTTATCAAGAGATTTGATACTAATTTTTAGTTTATCAAAATCTTTTTTGTAATCGGGATAGATACAATCATCACCTTTAGGAAATAAAAACATTCTTTTTAAATTGTTTAAATAATTGTTGAAGTTTAGTTCATCAATTTTTTTGTGTTTTGGAAAATAGTGATTAGTTAAAGTTTTTTCCATATTGTTATGATTATCAATGATTTTCATAAAATGTTCTCTGATTTCAAAGTGATTTAACATCATAGAAACTGAGTGATTCATTTGTGAAAAACTTATAACGTCTAAAATAACATAAAAAATTATTAAAAAAGAACTTACAACTATTATAGTCGAAATAATTGTATTAAGCTTACCTTTATAAACCTTAAACATATCGTATGATTAAACTCCAATTAATATTTATTAATATTCTTATATTTTATTACTCAATAATTGTCAAGAAGTAAATTTCAAGATTATGAAATAGATCACAAATCTTTGGACTTGAGTCTCTAATTGCCAAAATTGTAGCTTGATCATCCTGATCGAGTAGGCGAGAAGGGACTTGAAGACAAAGAGTTCTATAAGCTCCCGGCTTGTAGCATAAAGAGTGCAAGCAAGGATGCTCGCACAACGTTTCAACCGTTTTCGACTCACATTCGCTATACT
>JALNXV010000289.1 GCA_023230175.1 Candidatus Cloacimonadota bacterium | reverse complement strand
ATTGTCTTTTGTAAATATTGGGTAGTGTATAAATCAAACTTAATTTTCAACTTTAACATTTGTCTTGATGTTTATAGCGTTAGAGACAAAGTTATATTCATCAAGTTTTTGAAGTAAAGAATCGTAAACAGGTTGGATCTTATCAGGGTCAGATATCGTGATAATTAAAGTAAAGTCCTGAGATAAAACTTCACCAGTTTGTTCACTTTTGTAAGTTAAGTTATCTCTATAGATACCCTTTAGGTATAAATACCATTTCCTTGTAGATTTTAAATATTTTTCCTTGTTCGTTTCAGTAAGATTATCTAGGGACAGCGTATACTTTTTAATTGGATAATATTTATCCCCAAATTCAATTAATGAATGCTCATCGAGATGATCGTTATTTTTAGATGCTTTCTTACTAAATACACTTGGTAACAAAACATTTTTTGAACCTTCTCTTCCGAATCTATTCAATATACTATTTTTCTCAATATCTCGTTCTTTTATTTTTTCATAAGTACCAAATTTAATTTCAAGATCAGTTTGACAATATTCTGATCCTTGAGTTGTATCTAGTATCGGGTGATAAACAAGAGTTATACTTATATTTCCGGTAAAAAATCCATTTTTGATAAGACAGTCTGGTAATGGGAAATCAAATATATCAATGATAGAGCTTTTTCTAAGATTATCTCTTAAAATCAAAGTCGAACTATATGGATCATTAAACAATATATCATTGACAGATTGTGGTATTCCGTATCCCATGTGTTTTACAATATCTAATGATTTTAAATCATCAGTTGATAAGTACTTAGCAGAATGAACTATTAATGCTTTTACCAAAGTAGGATCAAAATCATAATCAATTCTAGATAATAAAGCACCTCCCAAAGAAGAAGTTCTAGGAGTAGAGAAACTTGTACCGATTGATGTAGCTAAACTTCCATCAATAGCGAAGGATCTAACGCCTTGTTTATAAAATTTAGCACCAATTTTTGAAATATTTCCACCGTAATGGATAACCTCGGGTTTTATTATTGATGCAGGTCCATTCCCAATTCTTGAAAATGGAGATACATTATATAACGAAGCAAGTGATGAATTATCAGAATAATGAGCAGCTGATCCAATTGTTAAAGCTCTAACACTGTCAGCTCCTTGGTGGATTCTTCTATCTGAATTACTAAATAAATTATAATTTTGAGTGTTTCCAGCAGATTTAAAAATTAGGACGTTAAATTCTTTTTGGATTTCATCAAGAGCGATAGCAAAATCTGAAAAATCATCATCAACAACTTCCTTGGTTATGCTAATGGACAAAGTCCAAATTTTTACCTTTTCATGATACTCACTTATTGCAGCTCTTATGTTATCAATTAACTCATCTTCAGTTATAGTTCTTATATTTGAATCAGGCAATACGCATGCATCCAATATCATACACCTTTCAGTACCTGTCATCGCGAAATCTTCTAATGCATCACCATAGACAACGATACCAGCAACAAAGGTTCCGTGTGAAGTATCAATTTCGTGATTTTGATAAGGAGTAAAGCGATCCTTTACCAACCAAGGCTTTAAGCTATCTATTGGTTCGATCCCGCTGTCTAGTATCCCTATAATTGGATATTCTTGTTCATCGTTAGGATATTCAATAGGGATTGATATTTTCGGATTTACTGAATCGAACTCTATAAAAGCTTTTGGAATGGGTTCTATTGAAAAAATAGAACTGTATGAATGATAATCGTATAATGCAATAACATCATTTTTTATTAGATTTTTTAATCTGTAGGTCTTAAGACTATGTGAATAATGAGTCTTTTCAAAATCAACTTTATTTTTTATTAGCTCAGTCTCGAATTTTTCTGCAATTGAAAAATCACTATCATTGTTATTATATGATAACAATTTTACTTTATAGTCTATTTTCTTGTCATCGATGGTAACCTGTGGACTGAATATATTGATATCTAATAAAGATGATATTTGATAAGCATAATCTGTTGTGTTATTGATTTTTTGTTCAATCTCATTAAAAGCAGCTTCTGAGTCCACTTGGATTAAAAGTTGATTATCACTTTTCATCCTTATTATCTGATTAATTTTGTTGAATTCAAAAAATTTTCTTATTTTAGTTTTATGTGTTTTTGCTTTAGCTTTATCAATAAGAGTTGCTATAAGTACACCTGGCAAACTATCATCTGTTATTATAGATAATATGGAATTTTTAATTTCTAATAATCTATTTGACAAATATGAAGCCTTTTTGTCGAGGTCTTCGCCACTTAAAACAAATTTCGGTAAATCTGAACTTCCTCCTCCTTCAACAAATTTTGAATCGTTTTCTCTTTTATGTATCTCTCTAATTGGTAGTTTTTCCATCCTTTAACTCCCCCTTTTATAATTTTGAAATCTCCCTAACTTTTCTTAGTGAATAGCCTAATTCCTCATTAAGTTCTCTTTGTGTTACTCCATTCGCAAGCAAAAATTTTAGATAAATATCTTCATCATTAATTGAGTGATATTCATGTAAGAATATTTCCGTTAACAAATCATAATTATTAACGAAGTATTTTTCATTTATAATGACTTTTTTTATAGTATTGTTTATAATGGTTTCAATATCAGAATAGCTTTTATTTTCAAGGCTAGAAACAATTTGTTCAAACTTAGATTTGCTATTATATATGTCATTATCTATATTAGTTAGATGTCTATTTAGAAATAATTCAATCTCATTTTTTTGTGGTTTATCAAGGAGTAGGATATTTGAGAACCTTCTCCAAACTGCACTATCCAAAAGTTGATGATGGTTTGTTGCAGCTATTATTATACTGTTTTCGCTAAAATCGTCTATATTTTGTAATAGGCTATTCACAACTCTTTTTAGTTCACCTAAATCATTTTTATCATCTCGAAGTTTTGCAATTACATCAAATTCATCAAGAAACAATATACATTCTCTCTTTGAAGCATAGTCAAAAATTTTTCTAATATTTTTAGCTGTACTACCGAGTAAAGAAGAGATCATACCATCCAATCTTACAGTTATTAATGGTAATCCAGTTTTTAATGAAACATATTTTGCTAGAGTTGATTTTCCACATCCAGGTGGACCATATAGAAGTAGTGAAGATTTTATATTTATGCCTGCTTTTAATATTGAGTCACGTTTAACATAAGACTTTATAAATAATTCAATTGATTTATGAGTTTGCTCGCTTAATATTGGAGAAATATTAGTGTTTGTATAATATTGGATATCGACCATTTCCAACCTACTCTCTGAATCGACAGGTTTTGTACTTAATGAATCTAGAGTAATTAAAGATCCCTTTTTATTGTCGAGGAGAAGTCTTATTTTTTGAGCAACTTTAACATCACCTTTTTTTTCAATTAGATCAGATATATTTTTAGCATAGTTCAGGACTTTCTCTTTATCGCCTTTAAGCCCACCTTCAATTATTTTAATTAATTCAGTATACATCATACACTCTCCATATTTGTTATTTATTTGTTAAATATGTTATATTATATCACTAATTCGTTATAATTGCATACTTAATTGTAACATATTATAAAATTATGTTATATTACGAAATATTGAATTTTCTAAACAGTGGTTATTTTCCAAGTGATAAACTCAACACCCTTATTTTTACCTTTACACTTGCTCTCAAGTAATGGATTCATTTCTGCTACTTTTTTAATGTTTCTTTATCTAAAGGTTTATGAGTTGTATTTATAACAAACACATAATTCTCTTGGTCCACAATTACAATCTTATCAAATATTTGTTTCATAGTATCCATTGGGAATTTAACCATAGGTAGTTCAATAGATTTAATAGCTTTCTTGATTTCTTTAACACGAGAAGTAGAGCCTTTTTGTGGTAGTGCTTCATCTTCAATTCTAACGTATTCAATGCTTTTGCTAATAATGATATCTTCTAATTCTTTAATTAATGCTTTATCAGCTGGATCAAGTATTGTTTTTTTAATGAGTTTAAAATATTCATCTTTATAACCTTTTAAATCATTACCTAAGATCTTTAGTTTTCTTTCTAGTGGTTTATTATTTAATCGTTTGTTTACTTGCTTGTCAAACTTGGCTTCTAATTCGCTAAATTTCCTTGCTAAGGCGATTGTTGCTTTTCTGGTAACATGGGTTGCTGTTTTAGAATAAATGCGCGGTGTGCCTTGTTTTCGCTTGTATTCATTTTCTAATAAATCATATTCTCGTTTGTTTGGTATCTTACTTTTCCAATGCAAGTATTTATCATGCATAAGAGAAAATATAAATTTATTGTAAGGATTGTTTTTTTGAGGAGTATGTTTTGTTTTTTGAGATTGAAACAATTCTTGCACTTGATTAAAGGTATCATGATCAACAATGGCTTCATGGTGATTTCTGATGATGTATTTTGGCTTTTCGCCATTATTGATCATCGTAGCTTTATCATTATTGATCTTCTTGATATAAGTTTTACCATAGGTTAACTGACCGATATATTTTTCGTTAGTTAAGATACATCTGAGCTGTGTTGCATTGGTAATGTTACTGCCTTTGGTTGTTTTAATGTTATGTTTATTTAAATAATCAATCATTTTTTGATTTGAGTAACCTTCAAGTTTCATTTGAAATAATCTTTTGATATGTGGTGCAATTTCATCATCGATGACATACTTTTTATCTTTAGTGATTTGATAACCCAGGCATTTCTGTAAAGGCACTTTTCCTCTTTGTGCATTCTTTTGAAAACTCCAAGAAATATTTTGTGACATGGATTCTGATTCAGATTCAGCTAAGGATGCCATCATGG
>JALNXV010000288.1 GCA_023230175.1 Candidatus Cloacimonadota bacterium | reverse complement strand
CAAAATTTGTGATTGACCCAAACTTTTTCATTAAATTACTTCAACAGGCTGTTCATCTGTGTTAATATAGGTTGCAAACGGAGGGAAAATGGAAAAAAAGCAAACTGCAAGAATTGTGCTGTTTTCCTCGCTGGCTGTGGCAGCTTTGACCGTTCTGCTAAGCATCGTTTTCTTTTCAAACTTCGATTCAGCTGATTCCTTTTCTTATCCTTCAAATTTTTCTGAAGGATGGGTTTACGTTACAAGCGAAACAGATGAACCTAAGGCAACCATACTTCCAAACAAAATCAGCATCTCTCACAACGGTGGATTCATCAAGCTTTCGAACAACCTCCCGGATTATATTGACGACAAGGATTATCTTGCCATTGAAGTAAGTTTTCAAGAATGCACTGTTTTCGTTGATGGGCAGCAGCGCAGCCATTACGGCGATATGAATGCTTCCGAATTCGATTTCCCATTTGTGAATTCTGAAAATACTGTCAGGGTGCCTTTGTACAAAGCAGATCAGGGAAAGAACATAACCATACTGCTTCAGAGTCCTCATACATTGGCTGGCGACCTTTCAAGAGTGCATGATGTATTCATTGGCAACGGGATGGATATGACAATAAAATCGATGTTCACATTGGACAGCAATCTGTTTCTGGTATACCTTGTGATGTGTTTTCTTGTCGTTCTTCTCTGCATGTATCCTACGATTCAGAAATCTGTCAGACGCACGTTGTCTTTCTTCATCATAGCTGTTTTCCTGTTTGATTGCCTGTATGCAACATGCAGTGAATTCTTTGGGATAATGCTTGGAAATTCAGAGCAGTACGGAGCCGTATGCGACACAATCTTCTATGTGCTGGACCAGTTGATTCCGGTAGTCAGCTTTGCCGCAATATCGATTATTCTATCGATAAAGAATCGTGTCCATGTGAAAATTCTATATGCTGTTCATATTTCGCTTTTTGCAGTTTCGATGTTCCTGCACATCCTGAAGATTCAGTCAGTGAACATCATGCGTCCATATCTTATGGCTTATTCTTTCATTCTGTTCCTGATTCAGATCAGGACGGTTCTGAAGGTTTCACGCACATCGCCATACAAAACATTCGTGCATCTGATTATCCTTCTTCTTTCCTGCTATTATTTTGATTACATCCGTTATGCTATCACGATACTTCCTGCAACTGGCAAGCTGATGGACTTCCTTACGCTTGATATTCCTTTGGAGTTCTTCCTTGGCATCGGACTTATTGCCAGCATACCTCTCATGATGTATTCAATGGTAAAGATCCTTCGAGATGACCGGATGGATCTTCTTGATAGAATCAACCGTGACAGCCTCACAGGGGTATTTTCCCGCACCGTGCTTATGGAGGATCTGGTTCATTTCCAGCAGGAAGGCGGCAAGTGGAACTTTGCAATCCTCGATATCGACAATTTCAAGCAGGTCAATGACAGCTATGGACATCTGATTGGTGATCAGATTCTGTGCATCATTGCCAACATCCTCAATGAAATGATTCCTGACCGCAGGGTCTACCGTTTCGGAGGCGATGAATTCTGCTTCATCTATGAATGCCTGCATCCTGAGAAGCAGAAGGAATCATTCATGCAGTTCAGAAAAGAGCTCACTTTAGAGACTTCACGTCTGGTGAACTTCAATGTTTCGGTCAGCATTGGCGTGGCCAGCGTGAGCGGAGGCGAGTCCACAACTTCGATAATCGGAGCGGCGGACCACAGCCTCTATGTATCAAAGCAAGCCAAAGATTCCATCACGATCAATGCACGCTGATCAGATGAACAGGTTCACGTCTGACTTGCTTGCCTCTGCCATGTAAGTTCCGACTCCTCCAATCTCGACTCCGTCAAGAAGCTCATCGGCTGTTATCCCCATGATGTCCATCGACATCTGGCAGGCAATGAATCGAACTTTGCTGGCCTTGGCTTCGGCAAACATCTGCCTCAGCTGGTTGACGTTCTTTTTTGTCATGCGGCTTCTCATCATCTTCGGACCCATTCCAGCGAAGTTCATCGATGAGAGCTTCAGATGATCCATGTCTGATGGAAGCATGCTGCCGAACATCTTGCCCATGAAATCCTTTTTGATCTTCTTGTTCGGGTGCTTCCGCAGCACGCTCAGTCCCCAGAATGTGAAGAACATCACGACATCCTTTCCAGATGCGGCAGCGCCGTTTGCCAGAACGAATGAAGCAAGCGTCTTGTCAAAGCTGTTCGAGAACACAATGATTGTCGCGCCTTTGGTGCAGGACTGCATCTCGCAGGCCTGCTGTGGCAGTCCTTTTTCGATTACTGCAGTGATTGTACCGTTGGCCGAATCAAGACCCTTGAGACTATTCCCAGTCATAGAGCACCAGCTTTTAACGTCATTCATGAATCCAGGATCCGAGGCTTTCACTTCAAGCACCTGGCCAGTTTTCATGGTGTCTATCTTGTGCTTCAGCTGGACAATCGGTCCTGGGCACTGAAGCCCGCATGCATCAAGAACGAGCTTTCCATTATTCTCATCTTTGTTCATATTTTTCTCCATGGCAACCGGATTGTCCTCTATGTCCCAGTTCTCATCTGCTTTCCTATCTTCTTCCAATGCGCTCCAGCTTCGATAGCCGCCAGTGAGATTGAAGATTCTTGTATATCCGCTTTGAAGCAGGATTCTTCCTGCGATATGTCCTCGTAAGCCCATGGCACAAGTCAGAACGATGTCCCTGTCTTTGGGAATTTCGTCCATTCGCTTCCTGATTTCGAAATGCGGGATATTGACTGATCCAGGAATTGCACCAAGTTCGAATTCAATAGGGTTTCTAACATCGACGACAAGAGCTCCGTTTTCCATCATCGAAGGAAGAGCCGAACAATCGATGATATGATCAAGTCCCTTCATGTCGTTTGTTGCAATGAACCCTAGCATATTGAGGATATCCTTTGCGCTGTTGAACGGTGGAGCATAGGCCTGTTCGAATTCGGCCAGGTCCTCGACTGTTCCGTCTTTGGACATAAGGGTGCTCAGAACGTCTATATGCTTGTCCACGCCGGCTCCGCCTGCCAGTTGTCCGCCAAGGATCTTGCCAGTCTTCGGATCATACAGAACCTTTGCTGTAAGAGCCTGAGATCCCGGGTAGTATGAAGCGCTGCTTCTTGCATGGGTAATCGCTGTTTTGAATTCAATTCCTTCAGCTTTTAGCATCCTGCTGTTCAGTCCTATCGAACCGGCTGAAAGATCGAATACCTTTGCAACCGATGCACCATAGGTGCCTGGGTAGCGTTCGCAGCTGCCTGTGACGATTGAATCGGCGCAGAGACGGGCCATCTTGTTGGCAGGTCCTGCAAGAGCGATAGCCTGAGGCTTTCCAGTGATAGGTGACGGGTAGGCTATTGCATCGCCTATTGCATAGATGTCCTTCTGGGAGGTCTCGAACTTTTCATTCACCAGGATGTGTCCTCGAGGAGCAAGCTCTATGCCCGCATCTTTTGCAATCTGCGTGTCCGGTGTGACGCCGATGGCCATGATCACCATGTCCGCTCCAGAAATGCTGCCACGGCTTGTCTTGACTGTGACAGTGCTTCCATCACGGATCACAGCTTCTACTTTCGAATTCAGATGGAGCTTGATTCCGTTGTTCCTCAGAGCCTGGTGCACTAGAGCAGAAAGATCCTGATCGAGCGTCACCATGCATTGTGGCGAGCCTTCGATGAGACTTACATCAAGTCCTCGCGTCTTGAGGTTCTCTGCCATCTCAAGGCCTATGAATCCGCCCCCGATGACAACAGCGGTCTTTGCTCCCGCCTCAACTGCTTTAACTACTTTGTCTATGTCCGGGACATTCCTTACTGTGAAAACAGCCTTGTCGTCTTTTCCCTCGATGGGCGGGACAAATGGCTTTGCACCCGGTGAGAGAACAAGCTTATCATAAACGATATCCTCTTTTTTACCAGTAGTGACGTTTTCCAAAGTGACAGTATGCTTTGAGGCATCGATAGCAACTGCTTTCGTGTTTACTCGGGTGTCGATGTCAAAGACATCCTGGAATGTTGATTCCTTGGTGACGAACAGTCTCTGCCTGTCAGAGATTACGTTTCCTGCATAATAAGGCAGTCCGCAGTTTGCATAGCTAATGTATGGTCCTTGCTCTACCATGATGATGGTTGCATTCTCATCCATCCGTCTGAGTCTTGCAGCGACACCGGCTCCTCCTGCAACTCCGCCGATAACAACGTATGTCATGCCCATGTTTTCTCCTTTGCTCTGCTGAGCAGCAGATCTTCAATGTCCTTTGGAAGAAGAATAGCGCAGTTGCCGCTTTGGGCAATCAGCTTTCTTCCTTCTTCCGTCAATGCTACTCCGACGGTTCTTCGGTCTCCGGTAGCTTTATTTCTTTCAATCAGACCCTGATGTTCAAGACTGTCCGCAACTCGTGTCACTCTTGATGGTGTGAGTCCCAGCTCTTTCTGGAGTTGCTTGAGTTCACTGTAGCCATGGCTTATCGCACACAGCATCGATGCCTGGTACAGAGTGAGCCCGATACGCTTTGAAAAATCATCCTCTGCTTTCTGTAGGTCGGTCAACAGACTCCTCAGTGCACATAGATCCTGCATTCTTGACTCCTTAGAAGATTGCTACTAGCAATCTTTGCTAATGACAAATATATTTCACTTTTTCGTAACTGTCAACTGAAATTGATGCTTTTGCCGAAAAGCAGTTTACTTTGGAATCTTTTCCTGTATAATGCGATTTGGAGGGATCAATATGAGTATTTCAAAGATAAACACAGAAAAAGCTCCGGCAGCAATCGGGCCGTATTCGCA
>JALNXV010000287.1 GCA_023230175.1 Candidatus Cloacimonadota bacterium | reverse complement strand
TCTCTGTTTCGGGAAGAATAAGCTCATCATTATTTATTACAGAGTGTTCAGGTACAGGTAATTTTTTTAAGTCTATCTTTCCACCGGGAGTCATTGGAAATTCCCTTAACTGCATAAAGAAAGACGGAACCATATATTGAGGCATTTTAGATTCAAGTGAATTTTTTAAATTGTTGACATTAATTTCTGATTTAGCTGTATAATAAGCAATCAAAGAATCATTCTTAACCAAAGCAACCGAATTTGTAATACCTTTAAAATCCTTAATAGCTGTTTCTATCTCACCAAGTTCAATACGAAAACCTCTTAACTTAACTTGAGAATCTATGCGACCAAGAAACTCAAGCTCTCCATCATCATTCCAACGTACTAAATCACCGGTATGATACATTGTTTTATTATAAATATTATCAGAATAAGGATTTAAAACAAATTTCTCATTAGTAAGTTCTTTTCGGTTATAATAACCACGCGATATTTGCATACCGGACAGCATTAATTCTCCGGGAGTTCCAATAGGAACAAGTTGATTATTCTCATCTAAGACATAACTATAACTATTAGCTACAGGTTTTCCAATTGGGATATTTGTATAATTTATATCTTGATTTACTATATGATAACTTGATGCAACAGTAAATTCAGTAGGACCATAACCATTTATTATACTTGTTTTTCTTGGAGGCAATTGTTTAAGCTTTTCTCCCCCTAATAAAATAAATCTTAAATCAGGATTACACTCTTGTAAAAACTCCATACCAAACTTAGTTGGAAAAGTACCACATTTTATTTTATACTTTGAAATATACTTATTTAATTTATCCATATTAAAGCGTAACTCATCGTCAAGTATATGCAAAGCACAACCGGCATATAAAGCCGGGAAGATATCTAAAATAGAGGCATCAAAGCTAAAACTCGCATAACAACAAAGAGATTCAGTCACTTTTAGGCGATAAAGCTCTTTAACCCAAGCACACATAGCCATAGCTGATCTGTGCTCTATCATTACACCTTTTGGATTACCTGTAGAACCTGAAGTATAAATCATATAAGCTAAATTAGACAGCTTTGGCAATGAAAATGATTCTACAGGCTCATAGGTAAAATCTTCTATAAATAATACCTTTGTTTCAGTTTGAATTGATACTTGTTTAAATACATCCTTAGTAGTAATTAAAAATTTAGCCTTAGAATCTTCAATCATATACTGAATTCTTTCTCTCGGATAAGAATAATCAATCGGAACATAAGCTGCACTTGCCTTCATAACAGAGATAACAGATAGAATAAATTCTTTGGTTCTCGGTAACATCACTGCAATAAAATCATCAGGTTTTATATCTTGCTTAATAAGTTTCATTGCAAAAGAATCGGTATATTCATCTACTTGTTTATAAGTAATTTCGCTCACGCAATCTTTTATAGCAACTTCATCTCCATTATTTATTGAATGTTCTTTAATAATGTCAATTATTGTTTTATTTGTTTCATATTTAAGTTTTTTACCCTGAAAATCAACTAATAATTTTTTCTTATCCTGTTCGTTCACAATACAAAGGTCTTGACAAAGTTTATCAGGATAATTAGCAATATCTTCAAAAAGACAGAGTAAGTTATTAATCATCATATTAATTTGTGATTCATTAAAACAGTCTTTCCTGTACTCAAACCTTAGAGATTGTAAGCCTAATTTATCATCTTGATTTGTGTTTACCCTAATAGTCAGAGGGAATTCATTTTCAGAAAGAACACCAAATTCCATATTTAACGATGTTTTACCTATAGGCGATGAATTAGAAACAATAGAATAATTAAAAAGACTATTAATATCAATAGATAACTTGCTTAAATCCTTTGCATAAGTATTTATAGAAAGCTTACCATGAATAAGTCCGTTTTTAAGTGTTTCTTTAGAACAACACAAATGCTCAGAAATACTTTGTTTAGGGTTATATGTAAAGTTTAATGGTAATACGTTAACAAACATTCCTAACATATTTTTAATACTAGTATCGTCAAAATCTCTACCTGCATAACCTGATGCCAAGACACATCCTTTTGAACGTGTACTTCGAGCAATATATAAAGCAATGACTCCTGAAGCAACTATAAATGGAGATAACGTTTTACCTTTTAAATCTTTAAAATTCATAAGTTTTATTGTTAAATCTCCGGGTATAGTTATTAATTTTTCGCCGATAGACATATCCTCAGTAGTTTGAATTACCGGTGGATATTCATCTATATCACTCAAAGTATCAATCCAAAACTGTTTATCGATTTCAGCTTGTTTTGATGAAAGATATTTCTTCTCAGCTTTGATATAAGCTTGATAATCTTCTTTTGGAGACACCCATTTTTCAGCTTTTAGAAAGGCGTTTAAAACATCTTCCAAACGATTTGCAAAAATATCTGCAGAAGTTCCGTCAAGCACTTGATGATGAATAGTCATATATATTTCTATTGTAGTTTCAAAATATAAAATATCATATTGATAAAGAGGAGAATCAAAGAGTTTTGGTAAATATGCATTAGATAATCTATCTCTAAGCTTAAATAAATCTTCATTAGACATATTATCAGTATAATGTTCAGTTATACAAGTCTCATCAAAGTCTTTATAGTATTGATAAAATTCCATATCTTCATTTTTACCGATTCTAAGTAAAAGGCTACCCTGAGTAACTGATTTTAAAGCTTCTTTTAAGAAGGGTTTATATTTATTATCAATACAGAATTTTAAAGGTACAAGATAAGCACTTGTATTTGGATTTCTAAGTTCAGTTGAGAGCATTCTGATTTGAGCGTTAGATAGTGGAAAAGTTTTCATTAATTAACTCCTTTAGTTATTGTTTAATACTTTACAAATATCTGATAGAGATAATGTCATAAGTCTATAATTGAAATGTTCAAGAGCAGATACAGATAGGCTATATTCATTTGAAATTGAAATTAAGTTAGTATAATATTGTGATGCTACATTGTTAATATATGTTTTAACCGGATTAAATGACTGAACCTGTATTTGTAAAGGATGAAGCCTAAAACCAAGTCCGGTAGCTTTCATAATACTTTCTTTAATTGTCCAAAACTCGTATAATTTATGGTTTATTTGATCTTGATTTAAATCCGAAATGAGATTATATTCTTCATTTGTTAAATAACTTTGCATAATATTTATAAGACTCCCATCCTTTTTTTCAATATCTATACCAACTTCAAAATCAGCACTTGATAAAACAACATAATCTCCGGAATGAGAAATATTGAAATAAAAATCAGGAAAATCTTTTATTCTTGGCTTTCCAAATTTAGTAGTAATTTCTTCATAATTGTTAATTATGATATTATATTTGATTTTAAAAGCGTACAATATTAAAATACCACCAATCAAGCATCTTACTTTATCTATTCTTTGCGAATATTTATTAGCTTTTATTATCCTACTGTCACATAAGATATTAAATAAAAAACCAATCGAATCACTTAATTCACTGATTTTAACTAAAAAAATATCAATTGTTTTCATATATTTTAAAGATTAAATCAATTATCATATATCCCTCATTAACTTTTTTTATTAGTATAAATAATTAGATTAATTATCTTGTCAATAAAAAAAAGTGCAATTCATAAAAATTGCACTTTAAATAGCTATTGAATAATAATGTCGTACGAATATCCTTGCTTGCACAACAAATGTTCGATAAGCTTCCAGCTTGTCAATAAAATGCAAGCAAGGATGCTCTCACAACATAACTTACAACAAGAAGCTCAAACAGAAAGTTTGTAAAGAAATGTTTGATATTATGCAATAATCTTTTTTAACGTTCAATAATTCAGAGGCATAAGAATATATTTACCATTACCAAAACTACTTTGTTTACCTATATGTAAAACTTCACCCAGTTTCAAAAGATAATATAATTGTTGATTAATATCTTTAAATATTATATCACCAATTAAGCCTCCAATACTCATTTTCTGATTTTGTCTCAATGATTGACGTTTTTTTTCATACCAACGTAAATTTGCAGAATATTCAAAATCAAATGAACTTTCTTCCAGATTCATTAATTTATTTTGAGATGAATCATACTGATCCAACATAAAAGATACTCTTCTATAAAGGTTTTTAACAAAGGCTTCTTTGTTAAATTCTTTCATTAAATTATTGTTGTATTTCATTCTAAGAGGGCTTTCAAATTTAACCATAATATCTTTTTCATAATCCTTACCTAAATCTATTGAAGAAATCTTTGGATTATTAATAATCTCCTTATCTTTATATACAATATTGTTTTCTGAATCCTTGATTGAATGAATTGTTATTGTCTTTTTTTGCCCTTTAAAGAAATAATATTTGTCGTTAAGTTGGATTATTGGAAGCAAGAGCTTTTCATACTGATGTATCAATTCCCCAAAAAAAGTAAAATTCATCTGAATACAACTTGAATGTTTTTCTTGATAAATAATATAAGGACGAAAATCAGTTCCGGTATTATTATGTTTTTCAAAAAGTTCTAAATAGCTACAATTAGTAAATTCACAATCCTTACAATCAATATTTCTTTGCAAACAAAAAAGCTTTTTAAGATTCCTACCCCATATACCTCTAATACCGGAACTATAATCTAAATGATTTGGCAAATCTTCTATTGTCATATATACTTGTAGTTTTATATAATCCACTTAAACTCCTAACTGATTTGTTGGACTTGAGTCTCTAAGAGCAAATCCGTAGCTTGACCATCTTGGTCGAGAAAGTGAACAGGAACTTGAGGACAAACAAGCTCGTCGTCCTCAACTCACACTCACTTCGTTCGTTGCTAGTCAAGTCCGATTCATA
>JALNXV010000286.1 GCA_023230175.1 Candidatus Cloacimonadota bacterium | reverse complement strand
GGAAAACAGAAGAATACTGAATCGGTTTTCAGGAAAGAGATTCAATGGATAATTATTCACAATTCATGAATCTTTATTCCGTCGCTTTTGAGTTTTGAAAAAACCTCTTATGTATAAATATTAATATCTTAAGACTAAAAAAAGAAAAAATTTTATTGACATTACTATTTTTCATTGTATACTAAAGCAAAACCACATTAAAATTGGTTAATAAATGAAAAAAGTTTTAGGAGAAAGAAATGATCGTAAAAACTATCGCCACAGACAAGGCACCAGCGGCAATCGGTCCTTATTCGCAGGGTAAAATTGTAAATGGAATGCTTTATCTGTCAGGGCAGATTCCTGTGAATCCCAAGGATGGCATGATTTCAGGCGAAACCATCGAGATGCAGACAAAGACTGTTCTCGATAATATCGAGATACTTCTCAAGGAAGCAGGATGCAGTTTCTCGAATGTTATTAAAACAACTTGCTTCTTGGCTGATATGGGAGATTTTGCCGCTTTCAACAAACTCTATGGGGAAAAATTCATCAGCAAGCCAGCAAGATCATGTGTGGCTGTTAGAACTCTGCCGAAGGGAGTTCTCGTTGAAATTGAAGTCTTGGCAGCATTGGATTGAATGAATCTCAGTAATTGAGATGAATATAGAAAAGGAGAAATAATATGAAACGAATTACTGCAATAGCATTAGTGATGCTTGTATTGGTTGCTTCGTTGTTCGCTGGCGGATCTAAAGAATCTTCTCAGACCCCAGCTGCAAAGGATTCATTGACTGTTGCATTGTCATCAGAACCTAGGTCTCTTGATCCGTTTGGCTCAAACGACTCCAATTCGACGAATATCAAGCTTCAGGTATATGATACACTGCTTTACATTGATACTGACGCTTCGATAAAGCCGAATCTGGCAGAGAAGTTCGAGTGGGTCAATGGTAATACCTTACAGGTTACTATCAGAAAGGATGTCAAATTCCATAATGGCGATCTTCTGAAAGCAAGCGATGTTCTGTACACGCTTCAGCATTCGCAAGAAAGCGAATACACGACTTGGATCGTTGAAGGAGTGAACTTCGACAAGACTGTCTGTGATGATGAAGCCGGAACTGTATCAATCGTTCTGAACGAACCGTCAGGATCGCTTCCTGCTCGTCTTTGCCAGCTCATTGTTGTCAGTAAGTCATATACAGAGAACAATCCGAAGATTCTTGAGTCAGCTCCGATGGGAACAGGTCCGTTCTTGTTTGACAAGTGGGTAAAGGGCGACAGCCTGACATTCAAGGCAAACAAGGATTACTGGAAGGGTGCTCCTGCTTACAATACATTGATTCTCAGATCAATCACCGAGTCTGCGACAAGGACGATTGAAATCAAGTCAGGGAATGTTGATGTGGCACTGTCTGTAATTGAGAGTGATGTCGAATCGCTTTCCAAGAACCCAGATGTGAAAGTACTTCGCAAGCCTGGCAGCTCAAATACATGGATTGGGTTCAATTGCACAGCTGCTCCGTTTGACAATCAGAAAGTGCGTCAGGCTATATGCTATGCAATCGACAAGAAAGCTATTGTCGATGCTGTTTACAGCGGCATAGGTTCCGTAGCAACCGGACCGATTCCACCATCCGTATGGGGATATACTGCTGATGTGCCAGATTATTCATATAATCCAGAAAAGGCGAAGCAGCTTCTTGCTGAAGCTGGCTATGCAAATGGTCTTACTGTTGAAATCAAGACAAGCAACAGTCAGGTGAGAGTTGATATTGCAGAGATCGTTCAGCAGTTCCTCAAGGAGGTTGGAATCACAGTTAAGATTTCGACGCTTGAAAATGCAACATATCTCACCGATATCGTCAATATGAATGTTCAGATGTTTATTCTTGGGTGGGAGACCACTACTTTGGATGCTGATTATGGTCTTTATGAGCCGTATCACAGCGGAATGCCTACTTGGTCCAATACGACTGGCTTTTCCGATCCTGAAGTGGATAAGCTTCTTGATGAAGCCCGCAGTTGCATAGATATGGATCAGAGAAGGGAACTGTATAGGCAGGCTCAGATTGCAATTGTCGAATGTGCTCCAGCTGCATTCCTTTGGGATAAAGAGGATATTGTTGTTACTTCATCTCATCTTGATGGCGTGACAATGAATGGTTCTGGAAGAATCAATTTCTACAGCGCCACTTTCAATTAAGCAATGTTTCAGCTGGCTGGGAAACCGGCCAGCTGAATCTTGATTTGCTTCCCTGCATAATCAGGTAAGGTTTTGGTGATTGTGCATGGAATTGAATTCAGATGCTTTCTTCTGCACTTGCTGAAAAGGAGTTTTATGTGCTGAAATACATACTTCATCGTCTACTGGCAATGATTCCGGTTCTGCTTGGGATTCTGCTCATAGTTTTTACATTGATGTTCTTCTCTCCAGGAAACCCAGCACGGCAATTGCTTGGAGCCAATGCCTCGGAAGAGGCAGTGTGGCAGCTGGAAGAGCAGCTAGGGCTTCATGATGGATTCTTCGTCCGGTTTTTCAATTATCTGAAAGATATTATTTTTCATTTTGATTTCGGGAAATCATATTCGACAGGGCATCCGGTGATGGAGGAAGTTCTATCCCGTTTCCCCTATACCCTGAAGCTTGCGGCTTGGAGTGCTGGCATTGCCATAGTGCTGGGATTGATTACTGGAATCATTTCGGCAGTAAGGCAGTATTCAACTTTTGATAATGTTGCAACTATCGTATCTCTTATTGGAGTTTCGATGCCGAACTTCTGGCAGGGGCTTATTAATATCATAATCTTTTCCGTTGCTTTGAAATGGCTGCCTTCAAGCGGATCCTACGGACCTGAATACTGGATCTTGCCTGCTGTTACCCTTGGTACAAGCTGTGCTGCTTCTGTAATGAGAACAACACGCTCAAGCATGCTTGAAGTCATCCGGCAGGATTATATAAGGATGGCCAGATCAAAGGGACAAAGCGAATTCATTGTAATCATGAAGCATGCTTTCAAGAATGCGCTGATTCCGATTATCACTGTTATTGGAAACATGTTCGGAAGCCTTCTTGGCGGATCGGTTCTTGTTGAAAGCGTATTTGCAATTCCAGGCCTGGGAAAGTACATGATTGATGCAATTTCCGAGAGAGATTATCCGGTTGTGCTTGGCAGTGTGCTCTTCCTTGCTGTCTGCTTCAGCTTGGTCAATCTTCTGATTGATATTATTTACTGCTTCATCGATCCGAGAGTGATTGAGCAGTACAAGAAAGAAGGTCTCAAGAAGAAAAATGTTGCAAAGGAGGCAGTGGCAAATGAAGCATAGAACTGGTATCACACTGAAGAAAAGGAGCCAGGCTGGAGAGATCTGGCGCAGGCTCAGACAGAATAAAGCCTCAATGGTAGGCCTGGTTATTATAATCATCGTGATTCTCATGGCAGTTTTTGCAGATGTCATCGCTCCTTATGACTACAGTCAGCAGAATCTTTCGGAGAGGTTCCAGGGGCCAAGCCTCAAGCATCTTTTTGGAACTGACAATTTCGGAAGGGATATTTTCAGCAGAATCCTCTTTGGGGCCAGGATTTCATTGAAAGTCGGACTGATATCGGTGTTCGTGTCTGTTGCCATAGGCGGAACGCTAGGTGCTGTTGCAGCTTTCTATGGTGGGAAGACAGATAACATAATCATGAGAATACTTGATGTTATCCTTGCCATTCCAGGAATGCTTCTTGCTATAGCCATAGCTGCGACCCTTGGTGCTGGATTGAGCAACATGATGATAGCTATTGGAATCGGATCGATTCCTGGATATGCCAGAGTTGTCAGAGCTTCCGTGCTGACAGTGAAAGAACAGGATTACATCGAAGTGGCTCGATCCATCGGTGCTTCGGATGCAAGGATAATCCTCAGGCATATCATCCTGAATGCCATGGCTCCTATTCTTGTTCAAGCAACTTTGGGCGTTGCTGGAGCTATCCTATCCTGTGCATCGTTGAGCTTCCTTGGGCTTGGAATTGAACCTCCGACACCTGAGTGGGGGTCGATGCTTTCCAGTACAAGGCAGTATATTTCGCAATACTGGTGGCTTACTGCCTTCCCAGGCGGAATGATCATGTTAACTGTATATGCGTTGAATGTGCTTGGGGATGGGCTCAGAGATGCTCTGGATCCAAGGCTTAAAGACTAAGAGGTGATTGAATTGTCTGATAAAATGCTTGAAGTAAAGAATCTTTCAATCAACTATGAAACCCATGAGGGAATCATCAAGGCTGTTTCGAATATAAGTTTCAGTGTTGAGAAAGGGAAGACGCTTGGCCTTGCTGGAGAAACCGGTGCAGGAAAGACAACTACCGCTCTGGGAATCATGAGGCTTATTCCAACTCCGCCGGGAGTGGTGAAAAGCGGTGAGGTGATTCTTGATGGAATCTCGCTGTATTCTCTTAAGAAGCGGCAGATGCGTTCTATAAGAGGAAGCGAAGTATCAATGATTTTCCAGGATCCGATGACATCGCTGAATCCTGTGATGACTATCGGGGATCAGATTTCTGAATCCTTGAGGATTCATGAGAAGCTTTCCAGGGTGGATTCGGCAAAGAGAGCGAAGGAACTGCTTGAACTGGTTGGGATTCCGGGAGAACGGTATTCAGAGTATCCGCATGAATTCTCAGGTGGAATGAGGCAGCGTGTAGTCATTGCGATTTCGCTTGCCTGCAATCCTCAGCTTTTGATTGCGGATGAGCCCACTACTGCACTTGATGTTACCATACAGGCTCAGATTCTTGAGCTGATGAACGATCTCAAGAAGAAGCTCAACATGTCAGTGCTGATGATCACTCATGATCTTGGTGTAGTGGCCGAAGCCTGTGATGAT
>JALNXV010000017.1 GCA_023230175.1 Candidatus Cloacimonadota bacterium | reverse complement strand
AGACAAAGAGTTCTATAAGCTCCCGGCTTGTAGGAAAAGCAAGTGCAAGCAAGGATGCTCGCACAACATTTCTGCCGTTCTCAACTCACACTCACTTCGTTCGTTGCAAGTCAAGTCCGGTTTAAGAGCAAGCAAGAATGCTCGCACGACAGTATTATTTAATGGTTTTTAGTTGTATTAGGAAGAAGAATTATTACAAACTCACCTTTTCTAAGATTTTGAGTTTTTTGAATAATATCTACAATATTTGATTTAATTATAAATTCCTCCGGTTGAGTCAACTTATACGCAAAGATTAGATTTTTATTTTTACCACAAACTTTTTCAATATCATTAAGTAAAGGTCTCATTCTATATGGGGTTTCAAGAAAGATTATTGGCTGTTGTTCTGAATTTAGACTTTTTAATTCCTTAAGTCTAATTTCTTTTTTTACTGATAGAAAACCTATAAATTTAAAACTATCATTTACTAAACCTGAAGCCATAAGAGCAGTCATAATGCTAGAAACTCCGGGTATAGGCACAACAGAGATATGATATTCATGACAAAGGTTTACCAGTAAAGCACCCGGGTCAGCAATACAGGGAGTGCCGGCTTCAGAAAATAAAGCCGCACTAAGATTATTTTGTATAATGCTCAGAAGTATACTTTTAGCATCATTAGTTTCATTATGTTCATTAAGTAAAATAATTTCTTTGTTATGAATGTCATATTTTTTCAATAATTTTTCAGTAGTAGATCGTTCTTCTCCAATTATTAAATCGGCATTTTTTAATACATTTATCGCTCTTAAGGTGATATCATCATAATTCCCAATTGGAACAGAAACGGGATATAAAGCAGGTTTTATAAGTTCCATTGTAATTACTTCTTAAGTTTATAGATAATTTTACCACGATAATTCAGTTTATAATATACAAAAAGCCCTGCTATAGAAAGAATTAGAGATAGACTTAAACCAATTAACGATAGAATTGTACTAATTTTGTATGAAGAAGGCTCAAAAATCATTTCTACTATATTCTCACCTGGTTCTAATAATAAACCTCGTAATATGTAGTTTGATTGAATAAAGTTAGATTTCTTACCATTAATATAAACATTCCAACCTTTAGGATAAAAAATTTCAGATATTACCATAAATGAAGTAGAATCATTCTTTGTTTTCCAAACAGTTTTATGTATATCCTTGTAAGTAAGTTCTATAGTATCAGTTTGATTATATTTAAAATCCGGTATTTGCTGTTCAACTATTACATTAGTAGCAGGATTAAAATCAGGATTATTTAATCTGAGAAATATTTTGTTTTTATCAGTAATAATTTCGTGCTGTTTAACAAACCAAGCTCGTGGTAATACATTTAAGTTTTCATAAACATTATTTTGTGTTATCCTGTCTTGATATACAAGTTGAAATCCTTGAATAGGTAAATTGAATTTATTAAAAATCAAATATTTAACATTTAACATATTAATTATGTTAAAGTTAAGAGGAATTCCGCTAATAAATTCTGCATTAAAACATTTATCAATCAAATCTTGATATCTACCAATTTTTGCACCGTGATATCCACCTATTGTTTGATGATGGTATGCCCATCTTGCATTACTAAAATCATGATATGGATAAATTCGATATAAACTATCATCTTGTAAAAGAAAATCATCTACTGCTTGATTTTGAAAATCTTGCATTATTGTTGATTCTTTCACCAGAATTTCATCTTTTAAGTAGTTGTTATTGACTATTGTTAAATCAAGTACAGTTAAGGCTATCAAAATTACTAAAGCTACATTTCTTTTTATCTTTGATTTAAGGAATAAAAACAAAGTAAGAATTCCCATAGACAATATCCCGAATGATTTTATTCCACTTTGTAAAAGCAAATTTAGTCTAAAATCCATTAAGTATTCTATTTGTTCGGGTTGATACCTTTGGATTTCATCAGGTCGTGAAAATGGTAACATTGCAAAAATCTTGTTTCCAACAAGAAAAAGAAGAGTTAACCCAATTGATGATAACAAGGTTATGAAAGTTAATTTTTGAAATCTTTTAGAATTTTCTTTTTTCATTTCAAGAAATAGTTTTATTCCATAACTTGCAAGAACAACAATACAAAATTGAACTACTACTAAAGTCATCGCAGGTACTCGAAATTTATTGAATCCGGGTAAGTAATTTAGAAGTAAACTTGATAAAAATGGTAAATTTTTTCCAAAACTTATGAATAAAGCAACAATTGAGGAAGCAACTAAAACTTTAATAATTGTTTTTTTAAAATAAAAGATACCGGCAAAAACAGCCAAGAATAAGACTAATATCCCCATATATACAAAAGTTTGAGTAAAAATCATATTACCCCAGTAGTACGGAGATATACCTCCAAAGAAATTTGGCACTAAGAAATTTAATACTTCCGGAATGCCAAAAGACCATCCTGTTGCATATTCAGGAGTTAATCCTGATTCACCTCTAATCGTATAATGACTGTATTCCCAAACTGATAAATAAGGGTTTAATACTGCAAATAATGTAATAATAAAAGCAGTTAAAAGTAAAATTGAAAAAATTGAAAAATCTTTAACGTTCTTATTTTTAATACTTTTAATCAAGAATGCGATCCAATAAATAAAGATAATCATAAACATATAGTAAGAAATTTGTATATGGTTAATTCTTAGTTGATCAATTAAAAAGAAACTTAAAAAACCTAAAGATAACAAGCGTTTATTCTTTCTTAAATCATCAAGCATTAAAAATATCCAAGGATAATACATAAAGGCTTTAAATTTTGTATTATGACCAATTTCTATAATTCCGATAGAATGAGTAGTTAATGCAAATGATAATCCTGCAAAAAGTGCTATTAATGGGTGAAATTTTAGATGAATCATTAATAAATACATTCCGATAGCACCGAAGATCAAATAAAGAATTCTCCAATTAATAACAGAATCAACAGAATGTAATAATGTATTAAGAAATGGATACTTAGCAGGTAAAGATATCAAATATGCAGGCATACCTGAAAACATATTATCAGTCCATAAAGCTTGATCAGAATGATTTTCATTATAACTAATTATTTGTTGGGCTGAATTTCTCCACTGTGATGTATCGTGAGCTTTAGGAATATAGTCTAAAAAAGCAATTTTGTAAAAAAGAGTGGATATTGTAATAATGATTAAACTTATCATTAGAATATGAGACCATCTGGTATTGAAAATATCTTTTTCTGGTTGATTTAGTATGTCTAAGTTTTTATTTTTTTTCATTTCTTCTCCGGAAAATTTTCATTTATTGTTTTTTCTATTTCATTTTTTAGGGTTTCAAGTTCCCATTCTTCAAGAATTTTTTTATTATGATATTGCTTTCTAATCCGTGCAATTATTAAAATAATCGGTAACAAGATCCAAAGAGTAGATAAGAATCCAAAATATAAATTAAAATAAAAAAAGCTTACTATTTTTTTTTCAAACTCTGTTAAATATTCTTCTTGGGATTTACTAAAAGCATTATAAAAAGATTTATTAAATGTATTATTAAAGTCTGAATATTCAAATAATTTATATAATTTGACAGGGGATTCGTTATAAATCTTTTTTACTATAAAGGATGCTTGAAAATAATATGGGGCAATATTTGCTTGATTATTAGGATATTCATAAGCATATTTTTTTAGTAGATAAGATTGGTGGAATGCATAGTTTGACATAAAGTTAAAAACATGATTAAAGCTTAAACCTTCTGTGAAATATACTGCTAAACCTTCATGAAACCATAACGGGGCATCTTTCCAATGATAGCTTATAAAAAGATGGATATATTCGTGTAGCAAAATTGAAATCATTTTTTTATTATTACCGATTTCTTTAGGATTCTTTATGAAAATCTCATTTTTATTAAGATTACAAAATGCTTGAGTATTTTTAAAAATAATTTTATTTGAATTAAGCCAATCAGAAAAGGTTTGTTCATCCGGAGCAATATTTATGATTGTTTCAATGTCCGGAAAGGTTCTTAATTTCATTTGAAAGTTTACTATAGATTTTGCTAAATTGGTTTTTATATATGTATTAAATTTTTCATCTTTTTCATGATAAATCCTTATTCTTATAAATTTTTCATATTCATTATCTGCATATAAGTTTGTAGAAATAAGGATAAAACTATACAGTATTAATAAGATATATACAAAAACTTTACACAGGTTATTCATCGTAATTTTATAAGTTAAGGTTTATTATCATTGTTAATGAACTCTTTGATAAATCATAGAAACTAATTTACTAATATCAAAAGGTTTAAAAATTACATCTTTAAGTCCGGCTTTTTTTGCATTAACAACAGTATGATTAGGATCGTAACCAAATCCGGTCATCATAATTATTGATATATCCGGTCTTATATCTTTAGCTCTTTTATATAGCTCGAATCCATCCATATCAGGCATTGCGATGTCAGTGATTAGCATATCATATCCTTCTGACTGAAGGCAATTTAAGGCTTCATAACCTGAATTTGCTAAAGTAATTTCAAAATTTTCATCAAAATCAGTTAATTCACTATTTAATAATTGTAATATATCTGGTTCATCATCAGTGATGATTATTTTTATACATTTATTTGTGCTTATCATAAATTACATTTATCTCCGGTTATTTTTTCATAAATAATTCTATATTTTTCTAATGATTTATCAATAATTTCTTGTGGTAATTCCGGTGCAGGGGGTTGCTTATTCCATCCGGAATCTGAAACAAAATCTCTAACAAATTGTTTATCGTAACTTTTTGGAGAAATGCCAATTTCATATTCATCTTTATCCCAAAAACGTGAAGAGTCAGGAGTAAAAACTTCATCTATTAAATAAACTTGACCATCAAAAGTACCAAATTCAAATTTTGTATCAGCAATTATTATATCTCTTTCCAAAAGATATTGATGAGCCCATTTAAAGAGCTCAACTGACTTAGTCTTTAATTTATCTGCTATATCTAAATCCATTCTTTCACACATCTTTTTGTATGAAATATTTTCATCGTGACCTTCGCTTGCTTTAGTTGATGGAGTAAAAATAGGTTCTGTAAACTTTTGACTTTGTTTGAGTTTTTCACTGATAATCATTCCTCCGATAGTCCCGGTTTTTGAGTATTCTGCCCATGCAGAACCGGAAATATAACCTCTTACGATACATTCAAAAGGAATTACTCTTGTTTTTTTTACTAACATACAACGTTTATCAAGATAGTCTTTAAATGGAAGAAATTCTTCCGGCATTTCCTCAATAATATCAGTAATAAGGTGATTTTGAATTACTTGTTGCGTTTGTTTAAAAAAGAAAACAGATATTTGATTTAAAATTTTACCTTTGCCCGGTAGTTCATTTGGAAAAACAACATCAAAAGCGGAAACTCTATCACTGGTTATCAGTAATAATTTATCACCTAAATCTAAAATATCTCTTACTTTACCTTTGTAATGACCTTTAACAATAGGTAATTTTATTAAATTCTCAATCATTTATGCCTCCATTAATTTTTTTAAATAAATTTTGTTGTATATATTGAAGATTTTCAACTAAAATTGCTTCAATTACGTCAGGTTCTGTATCATATAAGAAATTAAATACAATCCATCTATGATCATACTCACTCTTTTCATAAGCAAGTAATTCGTTATTTCTTCGATTGCTTAAGTCTGTATCACAAATATAAAAATATTGATTTTCTTTATGGTTATTTTTGTTTTCGATTGATATCTCTTTTATCATACCATCATTTATAATTAGTTTACAGAGTAATAATCCTTCATTTAGATATAGCTCATACTCTCCGTTAATAAATTGGCTAACGTATGAAAAAAGTATGATTTTGTAATATCTTTGAAGAATCTTTATTTGTTCTGTCAATATATCTGCTTGAAAAAATTGTAAATCATTAATTAAAGCTTCTTGCTTAGTTTTTAGCTTTTCAACTACTTGTTTATTTGGTATAAGTAACATTTTATTGATGAGTTCAGGTAGAGCTTCAGAAAGTTTATTTTGACAAAATCCAAGGCATTTATTTTCAGCTAATTTTAAGCATGGATAGTCTTCACTTTCACATCGAGGTAGTTTAAATATATCCGCAAATGTATCAAGAGCATCATTTAAACTAAAACTGTTCCTAAAAGGTCCAATATAAAAATCATCTTTTACTGTGTCATTTGATATGGAAATATACGGTGGCTTAATAAAATTTATTGCTAAATATAAATATTTATACCAAGGTTTAATCTTGATATTATACTCGGGGATATTTCCTAAAATTGAAGCTTGAAATTTGTCAAATTTACCGGTATTTACAATTATTTGTTCGATAATAAATGCTTCTATTAATGATTGTGTTTCAAAATAGTAAACAATTTCAAATTGATTAATCAGATCCTTAACGTTATTGTCTTCGTGGTGCTGATCTGTATAAAAATGAATGAATTTATTAAGATTACCGGTAGTTTTAATAAATA
Source organism: Candidatus Cloacimonadota bacterium (assembly GCA_023230175.1). GTDB lineage: Bacteria > Cloacimonadota > Cloacimonadia > Cloacimonadales > WRIO01 > JALNXV01. The sequence continues at coordinate 13,941 of JALNXV010000017.1, read as the reverse complement.
ATATTTGATTATTTTTTAGTAAAATAAATGTACCGGTTGTTTCAGGTATATTTAAATTATTATAATTATTTTGAATTTCAGATTTTAATATTTTTTTCATATAATCAAAAAACTAAATCACTCTGTATATGTCAATAAATTTTTACTACATTAACGATAATATGCAATTATTAAATGTATTTTATTTATTTTGAGATAATTCTTGATACATTATCATTATATTAGCACAAAGCTACGGGAGAGAAACAGGAGACCTCCAAGATGCTTTTTTCCTTCTTGGAGGTCTCCTGTTTCTCTCCTGTAGGCAGCTTGTATTCAAGAATAACTAAATATATTAAATATCAGTAAATTATATAAAATTTATAATAAATATAGTAAACTGAGTTATTCTATTTATTTATATTATCATATATTTAGTCAAATCAATACAACAAAATAAGATAAAAGAACATAAGCAACAAATCTAATCTACTATTATTTTAAATTACATAATAAGGCTTTATTTCAGATGATTATAAAAGAAAAACAATAAATAATGAATTTTTATTGACAAATCTGCCTTAATTTAAAAAATATTACTTTGAAAAATAATAATAAGAGGTTTAAGATGAAATTTTCAATTAATAAAAAAGATATTTCCGATATACTACAGCACTTGTTAACGATTACGCCTGCCAAAAATAATGTTGTTGCCGTCACAAACTTTAAATTAGATGCCTTTTCTGATACAAATCAATTAAAAATAACAGCAACAGATTTTAACGTTACATCAAAGGTAGAAGTTTCTGCAAATGTAATCGAATCCGGAACTATGTTAGTTAATGCAAAACAATTTTCAGATATAATCAACTCATTACCTATCTCAGTAATAAATTTTTCCATCAAAGAGGATCATTTATTTATAGAGTGTGAACAAGCTAAGTTTTCTATTTCTTATATAGAATCAACCTTTTATCCGGAAGAAGCTAAAATAAATACAGAGAAATTTTTTGAAATAGACGCACAAAATTTCAAGAAAATGATTAATTTAACCTCCTTTTGTGTTTCAACAGAAACCGTTCAACCGGCATTAACAGGTGTTTATATGAAATTTGATAAAGAATCTTTAACAATGACTGCAACAGACAGTAAAAGAATATCTGAGGCAGTTTTTAAGGTTGATATTGACATAGAAACTCCTCATGAAATTGTATTACCGACAAAAGCCCTCAGTTTTATTGAGAAAAACATCAATGATGAAACTGATATAATTCAAATTTGTTTTGATGAAAAACGAATATCATTTAAATTTGACAATATTTATGTTGTAAGTAACAGATTTGAAAGTAAATACCCCAATTATACAACAGCATTTAGAAACTCCCCAATTAATTTTTTAACTATAGATAAAATTTCTTTACGTGATGCATTACGTAGAGTTTCTTTATTATCTGATGATGAAGACAAGTTAGTAAAGATCACAATCAACAACACAACACTTTTTATAGAATCATTAATTTCAGAAAAAGGTAATGCTAAAGAAAATTTAACAGATTTTGCTTATAGTGGGCCTGAAGTTTCATTTGGTATTAATGCCAGATTTCTTTTATCTTTTGTGCAAGCAATTGATACTGATGAAGTAATCATTCAATTTAGAACAATTGAAGAACCGTTCTATATTGTTAACAATAAAGAATTTGAAAACTTTAAGATCAGATTTGTGTTAATGCCGATGAGAATTGAGAGACGATAAGAGTAAGTATTGTATATAAAAAAGATAGATATTCAAAATTTTCGTAACTACAAGGATTTTAGTTACAATTTTGAATCACAAGGTTGTATCATAACAGGCAATAATGGTATCGGTAAAAGTAATTTTCTTGAAGCGATATCATATTTTGCTTATGGAAAATCAATCTTAAGTAATAAAGATACCGAATTATTGAATTTAAATTTCCCGCAAGGCAAAGAAAATAATTTTACAATAAATTCACAATATCATACAGATCAAACAGATATAAATTTTTTCGTTAGGTATAATTCAAAAAAACAAAAATTAATAAAAATACATAATAAACAAATTAAAAAGATTTCTGAATTATATAAATATATACAAGTTGTATATTCAAGTCCTAATGATATTTTTAATATCTTTTCAACTCCTGCAAAAAGAAGACAATTTTTAGATATGTCTATTGCAAAAATTTACCCTATGTATATCAATTACTTAAGTAATTATAAAAATGCTTTACACCAACGTAATATGTTACTCAAAATGAATTATAATCATAGTGAAAAAAATGCATGGGATAAAATCTTTATCAATGAAGCTCAAAATGTAACGGAATATCGCAAAAAATTCATCACTGAATTTAAAATTTATTTTTCTAATGCTTACAATGATATGATAAATGAACAAGAAAAGGTTGATATTTCACTTCGTCTCAATTTTAATAATCAAGCAAATTTTGAAGAAGAAATGTTAAAAGAAATTCATAAAATAAATAAAAAAGAATCCTTACAACAAATATCCTTAATAGGTCCTCATCTAGATGATTTACAGATTAATATTGACAACAAATCAGCAAATATATATGCATCTCAAGGTCAGAAACGAAGTTTAGTAATTGCTTTAAAACTTGGGATGTCATCTTTTATTCATAACAGTTTAAATACATACCCTATCTTGATTTTTGATGATACTTTAGCAGAACTTGACAATAATAGAACTAATAAATTATTAAATCATTTATCTCAAAAACATCAAATATTCATTGCATCACCAACTTTGGATAAATATTCGTTAATCAAATTACCCTTACTTAATTTAGAAAGAAATCAATTTTAATGCAAAAGATAAAATTTACTAAAGAAAAAACAGGTTGGATATTATATGATTTTGCAAATTCATCATTTGTTACCATAATAGTTACAGTTTTATTTAGTATGTACTTCAAAGACATTGTGGTTGGTAAAGCTGAGCTTGGAACAGCACTTTGGGGTAGAGCAATCGGAATATCAATGTTATTTGTAGCTATCTTAGCTCCCATAATGGGTGCAGTTGCTGATTATTCACATTCTCGAAAAAATCTATTAGTTATCTTCTCTTTAGCAACAATACTTTTTACAATTTTTTTATATACAATAATGCCTAATGACATTATAAAAGCAATGATATTCTTTATCATAGCTAATTTTTGTTTTAATATGGCAAATGTTTTTTATAATGCCTTTTTACCTGATATCGCAGAAAAACAAGAAATAGGCAGAATTTCCGGCATCTCCTGGGGTATTGGTTATCTCGGTGGATTAGTTGCATTATTAATCATCCTTCCAGTAGTAAAAAATGAACTAGACAATTACCTTCATTTTCGATATTCTTTTTTAATTGTTGCTGTTTTTTTTTTAATTTTTTCATTACCTACCTTTTTATGGCTTAAAGAGACTCCAAGCAAAAATATTCACAAAACAAGTTATATAAAAATGGGTTTTAAAAGACTTTTTGAAACAGCTAAAAGTTTAAAAAAATTTAAAGAATTATTCAAATTTCTAATTAGTTATTTTCTCTATAACGATGGAATAACTGTAGTAATAAGTTTTGCAGCAATTTATGGTTCGACCCAATTCAATATGAGTGCTCAAGAAATGATATTTTATTTTATTTTAGCCCAGCCTGCTTCATTTCTAGGTGCAATCATCTTCGGTTATATTTTGGATAAAATTGGGGCTAAAAAGAGCATTAATATAACGTTAATTTTATGGATGTTTGTTGTAATTGGGGCATTTTTGTGTACAAGTAAATTTCAATTTTATCTTGTCGGGATTTCAGCCGGTTTTGTTATGGGTTCAAGTCAATCGAATAGCAGAACAATGTTTGCTCAATTAACACCAATAAAAAAAGCATCAGAATTTTTTGGATTTTTTGGCGTAACCGGTAGATTAGCTTCTATAGCCGGTCCTTTAGTTTATGGTGAAATTTCCAGAATTAGCGGCAATCAAAAAAACGCAATTATCAGTATAATAAGCTTTTTTGTATTAGGGTTTATCATTTTACAATTTGTTGATGAAAAAAAAGGTCAAAAAGTTGCTCTAAGTCTATTTAATGATTAAAACATATACATAAGATAAAGCTGTTGAATAATGTCAAACATCATAATATAGGCTTATTTATTGATATCTTTGAAGTTAATAAGTTTTTAGTGCAAACAATGATGCTCGCACAACAACATTATTCAACAATCTTAAGATATATCTTAATGTAGCACTTGACAGACGAATGAGTTATTATTTAATGGATAAAAATATAATTAAGGATTTTTATGGAATTTAGTAATTTTAAATCAGGGTTTGTATCTATTATCGGCAAACCAAATGTCGGAAAATCAACTCTTTTAAATAAATTTATCGGTGAAAAATTATCGATTATATCTCCTAAGCCACAGACTACAAGAAGCAATATAAAAGGTATTTATAACACAACAGATGCTCAAATCATATTTATTGATACTCCCGGTTTTCTTGAACCAAGATACGAACTACAAGAAAAAATGCTATCGTATATTATTGAATCCATTAAAAATTCAGATCTACTTATCTATGTTTGTGATGCAAGCGATTTCCCTTCAGAATACGATGACAAAGTATTAAATATTATTAAAAAGTCTAAACAACAATGTATCTGTATTATAAACAAAACTGACCTCATTAGCTCTTCACAAATAACCATTTTAAAAGACAAACTTTTATCATCTGAATTAGATATCTTTAATAATGATAATCTATTTTTTTGCAGCGCTCTTTCTGAAAAAGTATATGCTGATAATCAACAACAAAATATTAATGTCATCTTACAAAAAATCATTACTTATTTACCATATAACCCACCACTTTATGATCAAGAAAACCTTTCTGACTTACCGATGAGATTTTTTGCTCAAGAAATTATTAGAGAAAAAATCTTTTTATATTATGATAAAGAAATTCCTTATAGTACTACCGTCGTAGTAGAAAAATGGTCTGAAGAAGAAAACAGAGACGTAATTCAAGCAACTATATGGATAGAACGTGATTCTCAAAAACCAATTATTATTGGTAAACAAGGCAAAATGATAGGCAAAGTAAGACAAGAATCAGAAATGGATATTTCAACTTTAACAGGCAAAAAAGCTGTTTTAAACCTATGGGTTAAAGTAAAATATGATTGGAGAAAAAAGAATGGTGCTTTACATGAATTTGGATATAAATAATAACTTATTAATAATTGGAGTAGATATATGAAAAAATATTTGTTAATATTCATTTTAATAATTTTCATACAAACAATCATATCGCCAATGCTATTTGCTAACATTGATGAAGATATACATTTTATTATTTCACTTTATCAAGATTCATATTATGACTATGCTTTAAGAGAAATTAATAAAATTGAATCACAAATAGCAAACAATAAAAATTATGACCTAATTATGATGATAAAGGCAGATTTACTTACTAAAAACGGCGATATTGACGAAGCATTAAACATTTTATTAAGCTTATACCAAAAACCTCTTAAACCGGATTTAACAGCTAAAATAATGTATAATTTAGCTGAAATCTATTATAAACAAAATAATTTTCAAAATGCTATTGATTTATTGCAATTATATATAAATCAATATCCAAATAATAAAGATTTAATTTCTATCCAAATACTCTTAGCTGATATCTATAATGCAAATAAACAATATAATGAAGCTATAAGCATCTATAATGATTTATTAAATGACTCTACAAACAATTATTTATCAAAATTAGAGATACAAAAGATTGCGGGAATATATAAAAATCTAAGTATGGCTTATTTAAAAAATAATAATATAAATAAAGCTGAAACTACATATAACAAAATGCTTTCATTTTCTGAAAGCAACCCTCAACTATGGGCTGTTTATTCTCAAGAAATTCTATTACAACTTTTAGAAATCTTTGAACAAGATAAAAACTATCATAAAATAATTGAATTATGCCCAAACAATTTTTCATTTAACACTCAATATTCAGACCCCTGCTTGTTTATTAAAATTTCAGCTACAATAAAATTAAAAAACTTTGAAATAGCAGAACAATTACTAAGTAATATAACTAACGATCCACTTACAAGTAATTACTATAGAGCTATAATCTTAAAAGAAAAACAAGAATATAATTTAGCTCTCCCGATGTTCGAATTACTAAGTAGTCCGGATACTTATCAAAATCTTGATATACCAATCCCAAATAGCGAATCAATAAGAACTATGAGTTTTTTTAATCTTGTACAAATTATTGCTGAAACAAATCCTGATTCTGCTAAAGTACTTTTAAATGATTTTCTAATTAAAAACCCAAATCAAGACTGGGAAGGTGATTTATTTTATCAATTAGCATATTTAGAATATCAATCAAAAAAATATGACAGAGCTTACAACAATATTTTAAGAGCCTTAAGTTTAAATCTTAATCCTCCTAATAAATTTAATGCACTATATCTAAAAGCTGAAATAGAATTTTTATTAGAAAAGTATGAAGAATCTCAATCTTCTTTTTTGAATAATATTGATTATTTTTCACAATCATTAAAAGAAGAAAGTTATTTCAAAATAGGACTTAGTTACTATTTCCAATCTAAACCGGAATCAGCAAAAATATTTTTAAATAAACTATTAACAGAATTTCCACATTCACAAAAAATTGGAGTAACATACTACTATCTTGGAGAAATAGAATTACATACAAATACAAATCAAGCAAAATCATATTTCCTCCAGGCTTTAAAAGGCAATATTGATAATAATACTATTTTCCTAAAAATTGCTTATATTAACTACTTAAATGAAGAATATAATAATGCTTTAGACGAACTCAGAAAAGTTCCTGATAAACAAGAATACCTTTATAATAAACACCTACTAATGGCAAATATTTACTTTGCTTTAAAACAATACAATACCGCTTTAGAATCATATAGAATAGCTGAACAAAATGCCAAAGATCAGGTTTCTGTTGAATATATTTGGGCTAAACAAGCCTTAACATACTACAATTTAAAATATTATGACAGGGCAACAACTATCTATCAACGATTAGCTAAACTTAGTAATACTTCTGATACATCACTTAATGCAGATAAATTTATACTATCTGCTGCAAATACCTCCTTTAATGCAGAAAACTATGAACAAGCACTAAAGCTATATCAAGAATACATTAATAGTTCTACCGACAGCTTAAATATGTCTAATGCATATATGGGATTAGCAAATTCTCATTTTAATCTTTATCAATATGACGAAGCAATCAAAATCTGGAAAGCTATGATTAATCAAGATCAAAGCAACACCATCATTCTAAGTTCATTAAAAGGTTTAGAACTATGCTATCAAAAACTTAATAATATTCCTCTCTTTACAGAATTTATAAATTTAAGTATTTTAAATGCAACAAATCCTAATTTTATTACAATGCTCTATGAATATAAAGCTAATTTTGAATATGAACAAAAAAATCATACAGCATCTATATCAACAATTAATCAATTACTAAAAAACTATCCTAATAAAAACAAAGATATCGATTTAATGATATTACTGGCAAATAATCATACATGGTTAAAAGAATATGAAGAAGCTGATTCTATTTATGTAAACCTTGCTATATCAAACAGTGACCCATACATATACTATGAATGGGGACATATAAAATGGGCTCAAAATGATATAACAGCCGCAATGAAAAGATATAAACGAGCTGTAGATAACAGCAATAATCCTGAATATTGGATTAATTATCTTGAAAAACTTTTACAAACAAAAGACGAAGAATTTATCAAATACTACAATTCTTTCATCTTAACAGCAAATGATTATCATAAAACTTTAGCAGAAGTATATTTAATAGAATGGAATATTTATAAAAAAGAATATCGAAATGCTCTAGAATTAGTATCAAGCATTGTAAACTCAGAACATACTCAATTTAGAGCAAAAGCAACTTTATTACAAGGTGAAATATTTCTTCTAATGAATAACTATGATGAATCTTTAACCAGTTTCTTAAAAATCAGATATGTCTTCAATGAGTTTTCAGATATTAGATGGAAAGCTGAATACTTTATATGTAAAATATATTACTATCAAAATGAAAAAAATAAAGCATTACAATTATTTGAAAACATTAAAAGTAATCTTTCTATCGAAGATATTCAAGATTTAGAAAATTTATTAGGGAGTAATTAAATGAAGTTAAATAACATACTTATATTATCTATTATAGTATTAAGTAGCTTTTTCTTTTGTCACTACTCTCTTTCTGCTCAACAATTAAAATTTGATGAACTGATTATTGGCAATATCGAAGAAAAACCTGATACTTTAAGATTAATAAATAATCTAAATAAATATTTTTCTCTATATAATCAAGAAGAAATCAAATATATTCCATATTTAAATAATGTTATATCATCACAAAAATTATCTTCTGACAATAATTATGGATATTTTTTCTTAATGGCTAATACAAAACAAGATATCAACTCAAGATTTTTTATTCATAATCCGAAAATGAAAGAATTAAACTTTTATATGAGTTATTATCTTAAAAAATATTACAATGACTTTAAAACTCAAAAACTTAATCTTGTTTGGCAACCGGAAAAAAATTATTCGACATTCAAAATAAGTCCCCTTCTCGGTATAAAATTTTTTGAATATCATAACCAAAAATCTCTCAACATCAACTCTAATGTTGATAAACGAGAAATAACTAACCTAAATTTCCAAATACTTTCTAAACCTGAAAATGTAATCCTAATAGATAAGTTAAACACTAACTTAAATTATTACTATTCAAAGAAATTAGGAACTACAAATAAAAATAATCACAATGTAGAATTTGATTTATTTTTACAAACATCTAAACTTAACATCAGTGATAATTTTGAATGTACAGTTTCTTATCTACATAATAATGTTGAGCTTAATTCAAACTTACACTTAAATACATCACCAATAATCAAGACATTATTTGATGATTTCGCTCTTCATTTTCAAATTAGTGAATATGCAATACCTTCTCTACTATTCGAAAAAAGTATTAATCTTAATATCAATAGCCAAGTTATTATTAACAACAAACCAAAGATTTCCAAATTATCTAAAATAGACTTTTATAATTATTTTCCCTATGCTAACGGAAATCTAATTAATTATTCTGAACAAACACCATTAAATGCAAAACTTTTTTATAACCTATCAAGTCCTATTCATATTCAAATCGGAGGAGCTGCCCGGGTTTCAAAGAATTATAAGTACATTGGTATATTAAATAATAACTTCTACTGGCTAAAGAGTGATATACAAAAATTCGGAATATTTGTTAATTCATCTATTATTATAAATAAATTTGAACTCTCTTCAAATACTCATTTGTTCGATTCGAAATTAAAACCAAATAATAGATTATTAAGTGATATAAAAATTCCATGGGTAGCCCATATAGACCACACTAGTGAAATTGCATATAATACAAAAAGATTTAGATCCGGTATTAACTTATCAGCACTTTTTAAAAGATATGACTTAAATGAAAATGATATTAATAATATCTTTGTTTTAAATCAATCTAATTCGTTCAGAATTCATCCAAGACTAACCTTAAATCTTGATTTTAAAAATTTATTAAATCAAAAATATTATAGTAATGGACAAGGTACACAATTATTAGATTTTGTACCTGCCGGTGATGATTTTCAACCTAATCTTCCCAAAGAAAAAGCATCTATAGAACTTTCTTTTATTTGGTATTTCTAATTAGGAGACAATATGAAAAAGACTATATATATACTTCTCTTTTTTATAATTTTAGCAAGTTTATTTGTTATAATAAACTACAAATATGTTTCAAAAAGCATTACTAAAAATTTTACAGATAATGAGCCGGATTTACCAAAAACTAATTCAATAAAATTAGACAACATTCAATCAATATTATTAGATATTTACTCAGAAAATTTTGATATTGAATATCAACCTTTTATTTCCTATGAAATCTTAGGAATTGATGATGACAAAGTTTATTTAAGATATTATTTATGGATATCAATTAACGAAATTGATAATGATTTAAAGTCTTATAATCAATATTCATTTCCAATAAAATTAGTCTTTGATAAGGAATATAACCCGGATTATGAAGAACAAACAATTTATTTAGTAAACGAAATACCAAAAAAAGAAAAATTAGTAAGATATTTTTTTCCAAAATTTGATTTATTTGATATTGAAGAATTGCAAAATAATTTTCCGGTAGAAATAAGAAGAGATATCCTATACTCTCCTTTTGAAGAACGACAAAATAAAATAATCAAACTTCATGAAAATAATTTCTGGCAAGCAAAAGAATATTACGGAATAAAAGCTTAAATGCAAATCAATAACACAAATTGTGAATATATTGGTTTCTCAACAACCTTAGATAATAATACAATATCAGGTTTTCATAAAATTAATCAAGACTGCTTAGAGATATCGAAAGGTATATTTGGCAATCTGTTTATTATTGGAAGAGGTATAGGTGCTAATTGTGCTGAAGTTGTCTCACGGATGACTGTAAAGGCAATAAAAAACTATTTTAATAAATTATCAATAAATTATAATATTAAATATGAACTTGAGAATTCAATAAAATTAGCAGCTAATGAAGTTAATGCCTATCTAAGTGAACATAATAAATTAAATATCTGTGGAGCATCTGTGGCTATCTTATTATCATCACAAAATCAAATTTATTTTGCTAATGCCGGGGATTGTAGAATATACTTGATACGTGATAACAAAATTTCTCTATTAAGTTCAGAGCAACCCATTGAGAGTAAATGCTTAGCATCTGAACATCATCTTAATATTAACAAAACAGATACTCCGGATGAATATAATATAGGTAACATTATTGGAAAGATATATGTAGAACCAAATATTTTTGGACCATATACTCTTTACAAAAATGATTATATCATATTATCAACTAAAGGTTTATATCAAAGGATTACAAGATTTGAATTATTAAAATCACTTATAAATTCTAACAATGAATCTATTAATAAAATATACATAGATAAATCGCTTTCAAAGAAAATATTATTTCGAAATACAAACAACGTAAATTTTGATTTATTTATTCAAAGGATGTATAATCTTGCAAAAACAAGATTATCTTCGGAAGATTTCTCTTTTTTTATGCTTAGAATACTTAAAGCCCCATCTTTACCTGTTAATCCAAAAGATTTACAAAAAGAAAAATATAAATTTATTATCTACCTGTTATTATTTCTTATAAGTCTTTCTTTTTTTATATATACTGTCCTACCATTATTTCTTAGTTATTCTATGACTATATTTTATAAGTAGAAGAACACCTATTATGTTGTTAAAAAAGATAAATCAAACTTTATTAATCTGTTCATTAATCTTCATAATTATAACGATTTTTTTAAAAATCTCAATATATTTTCATACTATTTTACCCAAAATAGAGAACATAAAAAATATTTCAATAATTGGTTTTAACAATGAAAAAATCTCTTTAGCCCTCGATATTGAAATGAAAAACCATTCTCTTTTCCCATTTGAAATCGATAATTATAATTTATTCTTATATGATAATGAATTACAAATATCAAGATTAAACAATACTATTCAAAATATAGGATTTTCTAAAATCTTTCTTTCTCCTCATAAAATTAAAAATGTAAAATTTAACACTTTCATTGACCAAGACATTTTTAAAAAATATATTAACTCACCTCAATATTCAGGTCAAATCATTATTAAAGGTCAAATTCATTATACTGTCTTTAAAATAAAAAAAAGCGTTGATATTGAACAAGTTATTGAAATTAATAAGACTAAATTGATTTCCCAATATCTTAAGAAATCAATAAAAATGGTATTTTTAAATAATAATGTTACTTTATCAAATAAATCTATTTATCAGGATTATAAGTTAATCACTCCCAATTTGGAATTACCCATATTAATATATAATCATACCGGAGTTGACTTAACTTTTGAAAAAATCAATGCTTATATTTTTATAAATAGAATATTATCAGGTCAAACTTCTGACTTTTCTCGATTCAATTCTTTAACAAATAATACATCAAATTCAATATCATTAAAATTTACACTTGACAAATTACCTTTAAACGATTTTAATATTCTTGAAGAGATAGAATCATCAAGTGAAAAAGTAAGTTATTTAATTGAAGGAAAAGCAAAAATACAATTATGGAATAATAATTATGAAATACCAATCGAAATATTTAAATAAGTTTATTAAAAAAAGAGGAAAAAATGGATAAAATAGGGCATTTAAAAGTTGGAGTATATGTTGATGTTTCTAATATAGCTCAAAATGGTGGATATGGAATGCATTATGATATATTACGAGAATTTGCTTGCAGAAACAGTGGTATAGCTATGAGATTAAATGTTTACGTAGCTTACGATGAAGAAAAAGCTAAAAGCAACAATGATTATAGAATTAAAGCAGATAATTTCCACTCAATCTTAAGAGATTTTGGTTATAAAGTTATTGTAAAAAAAGTTAAATGGTATTATGATGAATATAACAATAAATTTGGAAAAGCAAATGCAGATTTAGATATGGCTGTAGATACATTATCTCAATCCGATAGACTTGATTATGTTCTATTAGCTACAGGTGATGGTGACTTTTTACAAGTTGTTAAAGCTTTACAAAATAAAGGATGTCGAGTTGAAGTTTTAGCTTTTAAAAACGTTTCCGGTGATCTTAAAAGAGAAGCAGATGTATTTTCCTCCGGTTATTTAGTACCCGAATTAATTAACACAGATACTGAAATTGCCAGTAGAAGATGGGGTGATATAGGTAGTAGAGTAAGAGGAATATGTTATAATTGGTTTCATGATAAGGGGTATGGATTTTTAAGATTTATAACAAGATTAGATGGTGGTCTATGGGTCTTAGATACGAGGAAAACTGAATCTCCTTATGAAACTGTTTTCGTACACGAAACACAAATGTCAGAAGTTGTTGATATCTTTTCATTACCAAATAGAGATATTATTTTTGAGTTTACTCTTGCAAAAGGTGAAAAAGGCTTACAAGCGATTGACTTGAAAACAATATATAAATACTAAATGATTAAAATCTTATTCTATATATCAAATCATGGTTTCGGTCATGCTACTAGAATGTATGCACTTGCAACTGAATTTTCAAAATTTGGGATAATATCAATTCTTTCTACTAATAGAAACAAAAATATATTTCAAGGATTTAATGAAGAATATTTAATATATAGAGAAAAAAGTATTGATTGTGAAATCTCACATTATAACTGGCAAACCCCAAACATAAAGCAAATAAGAGAAAATTTAACAAATTTCTTTTTAAAAAAAGATGACTTAATAAAAGATGAAGTTAATTATATTAAACAAGAAAAGATAACATTCATAATAGCCGATATACCTTTTATGGCTTTTCAGATTGCAAAAACTGCAGATATTCCCGCTTGTGGTATCTCAAATTTTGATTGGTTGGAACAATATAGATATTTCTTAAAAGATTATCAAGATTCGCTAACTACAAATATCTTAAAATACATTGACAATTCATATAAACTCGCAAAATTTGCCTTACTATTGCCCTTTAGTGGCAATGAACAGCTTCAAGGTATGTCTTCTTTTAATTATATAACTAAAACTGCCCTCTTAGCGAGGAAAACTCTCCCAAATAGAAATAAAATTTTAAAAGATTTTAATATCTCAAAAGAAAAAAAGGTAATTTTATTATCTTTTACTGATAAACACAATTTTAAATTTGATAACATTTTAAAAAATGATAATATTGTCCTTCTATCAAAAGATACTATTAATCATCCGAATTTTAGGCACGTTCCTG
>JALNXV010000285.1 GCA_023230175.1 Candidatus Cloacimonadota bacterium | reverse complement strand
AAAACTCACAGAATGTATAACTATGCTAAACATATAATTAATAAATTAAACATTGAAGATTCTTGGCAATTTGAAATTGCCTCACTCTTATCTCAATTAGGATGTATAAACCTTTCTGATGATTTGATTTTAAAACAATATAAACCTAAATTTAAAGACTTTAAAGCATTTGACCAATTTCAATACGATATGAACAATGAAGAAAAAGAACTTTTCCTAACTCATCCGGAAATTGGTGAACACCTACTAAAGTCAATACCAAGAATGAACATAATATCAAAAATCATTGGTAACCAATTTAAAACTTATAATGAGTTAAAAAATGATAAACTTTTAAGTTTTAATACTATAATGATCGGTGCTCAAATCTTAAGAATTTGTAATGACTTAGATAATGCTGTTTTATCTGGTTACACAATAAATGAAATCTTAACTTTTATGCTCGATAGACCGGACACTTATAACAATTATATCGTCAAACAACTCTTTGATTTCAAAGATATTGAAAGAAAATATATTATCCAAGAAATGAAAGTCTCAGAACTCTCACCATCGATGATTACTCAAGACAATGTATTATCAAAAAACGGTATCATCTTAGTTACCAAAGAAATACAACTATCTCCTACAAGTATCGAAATCTTAAGAACTTATGCTAAAGGAGCCGGCGTTAAAGAACCTATTAAAGTTAAAGTCCCAATCTAATCATCTATATTTCAAGCTTATTACTTTTAAAGCCTAATTGTACTTTTTTGTTATTTCTAACTATTGGGGTTTTTAAAATTAAAGGGATTTCTAAAACTGTTTGAAATTGATTATGCTTAATATACTTTAGATTTTTCTTTAAATATTCCTTAGAATTATTATCTATAATATCATCTAACGTATAAAATTGCAATACGTTATTTAACTCTCCTTCACTCAATCCTTTCACATTTAAATCAATGAATTGATACTCAATATTTCGCTCTTTAAAATATCTTAATACCTTCTGTGTTTCTTTACATTTCTTAGTTCCAAATACCTGATACATTACATTATCCTACTTAATCTTTAAAAATTTTGTATAAAAAGTCTTTCTCTCATCATATACTTTAACTACATAAACTCCAGAATTCAAATTATTCATAAGTGGTATTGTAGCTGTTAATTTATCATAAACTCCTGTATACTTTTTTTGACCCTTAATATTAAAAATTTCTATGTTAAAAATATTCTCAAAACAATAATCTATTTTTATATTAATATTGTCTTTAGCAGGATTAGGATAAACTGTAATATTAGAATTTTTAAATAATACATTAACATCATCAACCGGAGTAACAATAAGACTGTTTTTAATACTATTCAATTTATAATAAATATCTAAATTTTTTGAAATTATATAATTATTAAAACTAAATGAAGTATCTTCATATTCTTGGTAAAAATTTTGGATAGTATTATAATCATAATTATCTAATATATCCCAAATACCTTGATTATCATCTTGAATAAAATAATTTGTATTTAATAAAGTTTGAAAATACTCAATATCCATCAGTAAATACTTAATCTGTTGAGTCAAATCTATTATTGATTGCATATTATCATTAAAATATCTTGGAATATAAGGCACAATTGGAGTCACAACAGGGAAACCATTAATATTCCACATTATTGGAATATCTTCAGAGTTAAGAATACCTTCTATTATTGTTGCGTTTGTTGTAGTTTCATTACAAATGCTATTATCAATATTAATATAACCTTGATAACCAAATGTATCCCCAAGAAATGGTATATCATAAGCTTCATTAGAATTAATAGAAAAATCTCTAATTAATTCATTTTTTATATTCTCAACATTTATTAAGTTTTCTGAAAGTAGAGTTTCTATTTGGTTATACGCACGATTATATCTATCAATACCATTTAATGAACCTCCGGTAAAACTAAAATTTGTTCTAATTATAAAACCCTCAGGACATTCATTATCATCATTTACATCGTATTTTACCCAATCATTGTTTGCAATTTCATACATTGCACCATTTCCCAATCCATCTATTACTGCAAAGTTACCCTTTGTAGCTCTACCAAGATCATTTGTTTCATTTAAATAATTTTCTAATTCTGTTATTGTACTATAATTAGCTAAACAATGTGCAATAAACTGACCATTCCCTGACGAATTTGTACCTTGTAAATCTAGAGATAAAGAGTTTAACATTGCAAAACCACGAACATTCACACCCATCCACACTCTGTCATAAACACTATTAGAGATAATTCCGACATAAGGATTTACACCTGACAAATTATATATCGGAGATATATTCATAGCACTTGAATCACGAGATTTCCAAATCAATGGTCGCTGATTATTTGTTAAATCAGCTCTTATAATTCCTATCGTACAAGGGAAAAGTTGACTAATATACAAAACAATTAATATAAATATGTAATTTTTATTATTCATTATACCTCATAATATTAATAAATTCACTTATAAACTAAAAATAATTCTTTACTATTTTTTAGCAAGCTTTTTTTTTGTTTTAGGAGAATAAATGACAAAATTAGAAAAGCTACTAATTAAACAAGTACAAAAAACATTAGACAAGTTTTCATTAATAAACCCCGAAAAAAGATATATATTAGGTCTTTCCGGGGGTAAAGACAGTTTAGCTTTATACTATTTATTAAAAGAACTTGAAATAAAAATTACCCCGATTCATATTAAATCAAATTGGGATAATTCAGAATTTGATAAATTTAATTTCCCTCAAGATACTGTAATAATTGATTCGCATATCTCTGATATTCTTAAAAATGATAATATTAAAAATAACTACTGTTATGTATGTTCAAGAGAAAGAAGAAAATTAATATTAACTTATGCTAAAAGTATAAATATTAAAGATATTATATTAGCTCACAATAAAAATGATGTCGTTGAAACCTTACTTCTAAATATCTTCTTTAGTAGAGAAATTTCAACATTAATGCCTAAACAACTTTTATTCAATAATGAATTTAGTATTAATAGGCCTTTATACGAAGTTGATGAACATTTGATAACTAAATATATTCAAGAAAAAAATATAAAAATTTTTACAGATTATTGTCCTTATTCAAAATTAAATAAACGTACTCTTATAAAAAAAATTATATCTGATACTCAAAATACTCATACACAGAAACAACAAATAGACATTATTGATAACATTTATTCATCACTAAAAATGATAAATACAAGCTTTTTGCCCTATAAAGCAAAATAAAATCATTGACAAACAAATTTATTTATATATAATAGGAATGAAAGTTGCAATAATAAAATATAAACAAGGAGGAACAAAATGGAAGGAAAATATTTCAAAAAACTTGTAGGACAAAAATGCTATTTATCACCTATTTCACTTGATGATGTTGAATATTACACTGAATGGTTAAATGATTTTTCCGTAACACTTAATCTCGGATTAACAGGTACAAATATTACACTTGAAAAAGAAAAAGAACTTTTAAATAAGCTATCAAATCAATATGTTTTTGCAATAATTGACAAAGATACTAATAAGTTAATTGGTTCAACCGGATTGCATCATGTTGATTTTATTAATGGCTGTGCAGAATTTGGAATTAATATTGGAGATAAAAATTTCTGGAATAGAAATTACGGCACAGAAGCTTCAACACTAATGTTAGATTATGCATTTAATATTTTAAACCTTAATCATATACATTTAAGTGTACTTTCCTTCAATAAAAGAGCGTTAAAATGCTATGAAAAAGCCGGGTTTAAAACTATTGGTAAGTTTACAGGTATCAGACAAATCGGTGGAGAAAGATTTGATATGGTTTTAATGGAACTCTTATCAAAAAACTTTAAAGGAGAATTTATCAAAAAAGCCCTCAATGAAGTTAAACAAGAAAAAGCCGGAATGGACTTGAAATTAGTTTAATATGTTTGAAGATATAATCAATCAAGAAAATGCTGTAAACATTCTAAGCAATGCCATAAAAAATGATAAAGTAGCTCAAGCATATATCTTTTATGGACCCTCCGGCTCCGGAAAATTGTTTACAGCATTTACTTTTGCAAAAGCACTTAATTGTCATAAACGAATAAAATCTACTGATCCAAATTATAGCCCACAAAATCTTGAAAAAATTAAATTACCTTGTAATGAATGTATTTCGTGTAAAAAAATTGACTCCCATAATCACCCTGATACAAAATTTATCTTCCCTATTCCAAATTACAGTATGGATGAAAATGGTGTTATAAAATCAAATCAAGAATTTAGTGAAATTCAAAACTACATACAAAACAAGATTACAAAACCTTGGACTGATTATAATTTTGAGAAAGCTACAGCAATAAGAATAGACCAAATAAGAAGCCTACAAAAAGACATTAATATGTCCAGCCGCGAAGGCAGTAAAAAGGTGTATATCTTTGAGCATTTTGATACTTTAACAACTGCAGCAGCAAATGCTTTTCTCAAAACGCTTGAAGAGCCTCCGGTAAATACTCACTTCATTATGACTGTTAACAGTATTTCTAATCTGTTACCAACAATAATTTCAAGATGTCAAAAAGTAGAATTTTTCTCTGTCTCTGCAGAGATAATCGAAAAATATTTAATTAATGTCTTATTTATTGAACCTTTAAAAGCTCGTCTATTCTCAAGATTATCAAATGGAAATTTCAAAAAAGCAATAGGTTTATCAAATGACGAAAACCTTGAAACAATGAATATTACTATTGAATTTTTACAAATTGTTCTATCTAATGATGATTATGAATATATCTTATGGTTAGAAAAATATTTTGGCAAAAATAATAAAAATTCTAACCTATTTAAGGACTTTATTGAATATT
>JALNXV010000284.1 GCA_023230175.1 Candidatus Cloacimonadota bacterium | reverse complement strand
CTCATAAAGATTTCATAAACCTGATTCAAAAAGATTCTTTATGGCATAATCATTTTTACCCTGCAATAGCTGATGGTGAAAATGACCTATTTGGAAAAGGACAAGCAGATTGGGGTGCAGGTGTAAAACTCTTTAATTACTTAAACCTTAAAGATATCGAAAACTACCGAACTGTTAAATTTAGAAAAAATAATGCCGAATATTATGCTCAAATCAATATTGATAAATATGTTATACACTTAATCCAATTACACTTTCCTGATGAACCGGTTGACACAAAAAAATCGTTCAAACAGGACTCTCGTGATTATATGATAAAGACTTTAAACAATCTCAAAAAAAGTAAAAACGATATTGTCATAGTAGGAGCTCATTCAGTTACAGGTTTTTGGCATCACCTTTTAACTAAACAAGAACAAAAAATACTTTTCAAAAAAGCCGACTTTATCTTCTCAGGAACATCACATATCTTCAATAGGTCGGTTGACCCTCTCAACGGCAATAAAGGACCTTTTATTATAAATACAGGTTCTGTTACCTCTCCCCTCCTTTTTTGCCCTAATGGATATGTTCAAGTAAATATTATGAAAGATAAAAATGCAATCATCCTACAATATATTAACCTCAAAAAAGATAATTATGACTTTGCCGATGAAGGCTTTGCATACATAAAAACAAATAAAACTATCAAACAAATATCATTTAGAAAGAATTAATATGAATACATTAGAAAAGTTTTCTACCGAATCCAATATACCCTTAACTTCTATCAATAAAACAATTGAACTTCTCAATGAAGGTGCCACTATCCCCTTTATTGCAAGATATAGAAAAGAATATACTAACTATTTAAATGAAATACAAATCCGAGATATTTACGACTTTAAACTTAAAAACGATAAACTCAATGAACGAAAAGAAGAACTAATAAATTACTTTACTACAAACGAAGAGATTTCAGAAGAATTTAAAAAAGACTTAATCTCAAAGGTCCAAACAGCAGAAAGCATTCAAGAATTAGATACAATCTATGAACCCTTTAAAAAAAAGAAAGCCAATAAAGCACTGATAGCCAGACAACAAGGCTTAGATAAAGCCTTGGATTTCCTCTTAAGCTATGCCTGTAAAAACCTTGATATGTTAAATCAATATATCAATCAAGAAAAGAATCTAAATACTATAGACGAAGTATTATCCGGCTTACAAGACCTGCTATCAGAAAAAATAAGCCTCGATACAGAATTTCGAAACTGGTTCAAAACTCTTATATTTAAATTTTCAAGTTTCTCAACTAAAAAAAGTAAAAAAGCAGAAGATACTCAAGAAATCTATACAGCATACTATGATAATAATTGGAAGATTAATTCTCTACCGGAATGGAGAGTTCTTGCTATAAATAGAGCAGAAAAAGACAAGATCATCAATGTCAACCTCGACATACCAAAAGATAAAATATTAGAAATAGTATTTAAGAATAATTTTACTGAAAGCAAATCAAACGATAATTTCTTAACAGCTTGTGCATCTAAAGCCACATATTTACAAGGCATTAATAAAAATCTCCCCTGTTTTGATTTTGTCATAGAATGCTACAAGAATTATATTAATAAAAGCCTTGTCCCCTCTATTGAAAGAGAAATCCGTAACGATTTAACCACCTCTGCTCACGAACAATCTATCAAAGTATTTCAAAAAAATCTAAGTGCCCTACTACTAACTCCTCCCCTAGAAAAAAAGATTATCCTTGCCATAGACCCTGGATTTAGAACCGGCTGTAAATGTGCCATCATAGATAAAAATGGAAACCTACTTGATTATATGACTATTTTCCCGATTAAACTTAACAATTCCTTTGACAACAATAAGATTATAGAAGCTAAAGACATAATTAACAAAGCACTAACTAAACATAACTTTGAACTTATAGCAATCGGCAACGGAACAGCTTCAAAAGAAACCGAACACTTTATCAATGACTGGATTAAAGAAAACAAACTAAATATACAATACACTATCGTTTCTGAAGCCGGTGCTTCAGTATATTCAGCATCAAAAACTGCTATCGATGAATTTCCTAATCTTGACCTTACTGTCAGAGGAGCAATTTCTATCGGTAGAAGATTACAAAATATGCTTGATGAATTAGTCAAGATTCCTCCGGAATCTATCGGAGTCGGGATGTATCAACACGACATCCCAATTAAAGATTTAAGCAATAAACTCGCCTTAGAAGTAGAATCAGCTGTCAATACTATCGGAGTAGATTTAAATAGAGCATCAATCTACTTACTTCAATACATCTCCGGACTTAACTTAAAATTAGCCAAAGAAATAGCTAAATATAGAAAAACTAATAAACTCTTTCATAACAGATTAGAATTGCTTAAAGTAAAAGGTATCGGAGATAAAATATTTGAACTTTGTGCCGGATTTTGTAAAATATATGAATCCGATAACCCTTTAGATAAAACTACTATACATCCGGAAAAGTATTCCTTAGTATATTCTATCCTAAACGACTACAAACTCATAGATAACCTCAATAACTATTTCAATAACACTCAAAATATATCTATTGCGAAAGATATTGAACTTACCTTACTCAACAATCAAAAAGATATACACACAAAATTTGCCGTCTCAGCTATAGAACTTAAAGATATAATTAATAATCTACTTTATTCTTCCGCAGAATATATATATCAAGAAAAAAATAAACCTATTTTAAAACATAACTCAACCAACATACAAGAAAATGACTTGTATGTAGGACAAAAAATTTCCGGGATAGTAAGAAATGTAACTGATTTCGGTATCTTCATAGATATCGGACTTAAAAATGATGCCCTAATGTATCGTTCTGTATGCAAAAATAATGAACTCCAAAAATATTCTCCCGGAGATACCATTGAAACAATCATTATTAATATGAATAAACAACCAAATGACACTTATAAAATCGGATTAGGACCAATAAACTAAATCATTGATTATTATGCTCCAAATACTCTTTAGATTTATCCAACAATTGTAAAATCAACTCTAAGGATTCAAAAATATTATTTTGATATTCTTCATCACTTGAATAATCTTCAACTAAATGCTTTTCAAATAATAATTTCAAATAACCTTTTAATGAAGTAACCGGTTGTATTATCTCTTGATTAGCTTTAACTAACATTGTCATATATGATAAATTACTTTCAAGCTCAATAATCTTTTTCCTATATCTCACTAAGCCTATCTGAGTGTTTATTCTTGGTAAAACTTCTAATTCATTAAAGGGTTTAATTATATAATCTTCTCCACCAATACATAAAGCTTTTTCTATATGATCTACCTTATCAATTGATGTTATAAAAATTATGGGAATAGATTTAGTTGTAATATCAGCTTTCAAGAGTTTAGTTGCTTCAAGTCCATCCATCAAGGGCATAATGATATCCATTAAAATCAAATCAGGAAATTCTTTTTTAACAATATCAATCGCTTCTAAACCATTTTCAGCAATGATTATTTCATAATAAGGCTTTAACAAATCCTCTAAAATTCTTTGGCTCATTTTTACGTCATCTACAATCAATATTTTTTCCATTTAAAAACCTCTATTGACAATATATGTAGAATATTACAAAAGTCAATTATTTTTTTAAAGCACGTAATCTTTTAAGACCAAATATTTGTCAAATACCTTATATATGTTAACAATAAACTTATGCAAATGTTGTGAAAGCATCCTTGCTTGCACTTGAAACAATAATTAACGTATATTCAATATGTTATAAAAACACAATCCTGAAACTCGTAGAAAAATATTTATAAGAGAACAAAAAAAAAGTTCCTGATATCAGGAACTCTTTTAACATATAATATCTTAATTTTGTTCTTTTAACTTCTTTTGAACATCCTCAATTATCTTTTCTTCGATACTTTTTGGTACAGGTTCATAATTTGAGAATTCAAGAGTAAATTCTGCTTTGCCTTGAGTCAAAGAACGTAATATGGTAGCATACCCAAAAACTTCTGATAATGGAATTGTAGCATCAATCTGAGTAAAATTACCATCAACAACCGTATCAAGAACAAGACCTCTTCGTTGATTAATACTACCCATAACAGTTCCTCTAAATTCGGAAGGCATTTCTACACCAAGTTTCATAATAGGTTCAAGAATTCTTGGTTTAGCCTTACGATAGTTTTCTTTAAAAGCCATAATAGTAGCGAGCTCAAAAGCGAGATTTGACGAATCCACCGGATGGAAATTACCATCATTAACAGTCATTTTAACACCAACAAGAGGGAAACCAATTAACTGCCCCTTTTCAAGTGAAGAATAGAATCCTTTTTCACAAGAAGGTACATAAGTACCGGGAATAACACCACCTTTAATATCATCGACAAAAACATTTTCATCAGAACCTGAAGGCTCAATTATTCCTGCAACTTTAGCATATTGACCACGTCCACCGGATTGTTTTTTATGAATATATTCAAATGGTATCAATTCAGTAATTGTTTCTCTATAGGAAACTTGAGGCATACCAATTTCAAGTTCTACTTTATATTCTCTTTTCATTCTTTCAATATAAACATCTAAATGAAGTTCGCCCATACCTTTGATAATTGTTTCATTTGATTCTTCATCAACAAAAGATTTAAAGGTAGGGTCTTCTTTTTGAAATCTATTAAGAGCCTTACCCATATTATCTTGTGATTTCTTATCTTTTGGTTTAATGGCAAGCGAAATAATTGGTTCAGGGATAAACATAGATTTAAGAGAATAATTAATATCTCCGGAAACAAAAGTATCTCCAAGAGCACAATCAACTCCAAATAAAGCAACGATATCTCCTGCCATTCCCTCTTCTAAATCT
>JALNXV010000283.1 GCA_023230175.1 Candidatus Cloacimonadota bacterium | reverse complement strand
GGATAAAAATTAAAAACATATTTTTTTATCAAGTTACACTACAATTAGTATTAAATATTAAAAAATCATATAAATCCAATTTTTTACTTGCCATAATGTTATAAATAAAATATTATGCCCATTAGTAATTATGGAGGATAAAATGCAAAATACAGTAAAACTCTTCAGTGTATTTTTTTTAATCTTATTTATTGTCTCGTGTACAAATGAACAAAAAAAAATACAAAATTTACAAGTTACTATTATCAAAAATGCCAATCAAATTAATAAAGACTTCCTCCAATATAGCATAATTACTGATAATATAGCTAAATATGCAAAATCACTTTTAGAAAATCATAAATCTTTAAATCTTGATACACTTTTTATTGAACTCAAAGCTAAAAATCCTATAATTAATCAATTATATTATATTGATAATAAAAGTTTTAAATATTCATACCCTCTATTTGATTCATTAACAAGTTATGAACAAAATACCAATCATATTGATTTATATTATTTTTTAACCAATGACTCTAATAATCCATCAAAAAAATCTATTTGGATTAACAAACCCTATGCAAATACTCAGAATACTAACTTTGTAATTTCTTCTATAGCACCAATATATGTTAACAATCAAATTATGGGTATCACAGGTTTTGATATAACAGTCAATAACATATATAAACAATATTTAAACAATAATTTAAAATATCATTCCCTTATACTTAGCTCCAAAGGAATAGTTATTAGCTCTGATAAAAATTCATCAAAACTTCTCAACATCCCGGATATAAACAATATTAACCCTTCCCAATTAGAACAAACCACTATTAATTACCAAAATAACTTTGATTTAATGCAACATAATCAATCTGAGGTTGCAACACTAACATCCAAAATCATCAAAGGCGAAAAATACTTTATAGCTTCCATTAATAAAGAGACTTATTATATCTTATGTGAAAATATAAATCTAATGGATTGGATTTTAGTTTATTTAGTAAAAAAATAAAATGCTTAAAAAAACTCTTATCATTTTAATCCTCTTTATTATTACAAGTTTATCTGTAATGTTAGTAATCCAACAAATTAAATCAGTCTTTCTAATACCTTCAAATAGCATAAATAAACACGCCAACAATCTTGGAAATTTAATTGACAAAGATTTCTCCTCATTTATTGACGACATTACATATATTTTAGAATCAGAAAATCTTTACTCTTATCTTCAAGATCCCAAAAAAAATTCAAAAACAGATAATAGAATCAGGCAATTTTACAAAAAATATAAAAATTTAATCAAAACAATCTTTATCTATGACACTAAAAAAACTGTAAAAATATTATATACAGAAGATGATCATTATCTTGTGAATCAAGCTTTCATAAAAAATGAAATCTCTTACAACCCTATCTTTCAAAAGCAATATGATTTAATACAATATATTGAAATTATCAAAGATTCAGATAAAAAGATTAAAGCAAATATTGAGATAATCTTAGATATGGAAACTTATATAAAAAATAAAATGATTTCTTATAATCCCGGAAATATATATTGGTCATTCCTTTTATTACAAAACAAAGTAAAAATTTTCAATTCAGATGATAAATCATTTCCTGATTTAGACATTTTATATATTGATAATATAGAAAATTTAATAAATAATCAATCAGTAAATACTATCAAAACACAACTTTATTATGAAAACAAAAAATATCGTATTGAAGGAGCTTTTTATTCTCTCCAATCAGTTAAATTGCCATATACGATATTTATAGCATTTCATCAT
Organism: Candidatus Cloacimonadota bacterium; assembly: GCA_023230175.1. Taxonomy (GTDB): domain Bacteria; phylum Cloacimonadota; class Cloacimonadia; order Cloacimonadales; family WRIO01; genus JALNXV01. Next base: position 3,121 of record JALNXV010000283.1, on the reverse strand, counting down.
ACATATATCACTAAACACGTTATTTTAGTTATTACTCCTATTGTTTTCATAAGCCTTTTATTTTCACTACTTTTATTTAAAATAATCTCTCAAAAAAATAAAAAAATCGAGTCTCTTTCTCTTAGTCAATCAGAAAATTATATCATATATAAAAATCTCTTAGAAAATTCACCTATAGGGATTATTGAATACAGTGAAGATAATGACATTATTGATATTAATTCGATTACTCAAGAAATATTGAGAGTCTTTTTTGTTGATGATTTTTATCTTGATAAATGTAATAAAATTATACAAACTCAATTTTTACCTCTATTTGAAAATTTAAAACAAAATTTAAACAAATCTAAAGATATCACACTTCTCATTTATACTAAAGAAGTACATATCAAACGTTATGTAATAGAACACTTTAAACTAAAAAATTCTTATCTGATTTTTATAACAGACAATAATATTAATTATAGAAATTCTAAATTAATCAATGAAATGCAAAAAACAAAATTTGGATTCTTAACTAATCTCTCACACGAATTAAAGACACCAATTACCTCAATAATAAACTTTACAAATATATTGTTTAATGAAGTTAATAATGACAAAAAACATGAATTTCTTAATCAAATATCTATTGCATCAAATAAATTACTTGAGGTCTCAAATAATATTTTAAGATTCTCAACCCTTGAATTAAATAACGTAAACATCGATTATATTCCAACAAATTTAAGTAGTCTCTTTAAACCTTTAATTACTGACTATAAAATACAATGTAATAAGAAAAATATTGAATTTCTATACGAATACGATGATAATATTGAAATAATACTTATCGACCAAAATATAATTTTAAATATTATAAAAAATATATTGTCAAATGCCTTAAAATTTACCCATTACGGGAAAATCCAATTAAGAATATTCAAAACCAAAAATTTCGATTTAGAAGATATTATTCGTTTTGAAGTTTCTGATTCCGGTATCGGCATTGATAAAGCTAAACAAGATAAAATTTTTAAACCTTTCTTTCAAGGTGACACAAATTTAACAAGATCTTACGGAGGCTCAGGATTAGGATTAAGCATTGCTTATAAACTTACTAATCTTTTAAATGGTAATATTTACCTCTTTAAATCTGATCAATCAGGATCTTGCTTCATAGTTGAACTACCTTACACAATAAATCAAATAATATAAATAAGGAGAATATTATGGAAGATAATAAAGTAATTTTTTCTATGGATAGGGTTGGAAAAATCTATCCCGGAAATAAACAAGTTTTAAGAGATATTTCACTTGGATACTTTTATGGTGCAAAGATTGGAGTTCTTGGACTTAACGGTAGCGGTAAAAGTACTCTTTTACGAATAATGGCAGGAATTGAAAAAGACTATGTCGGCAGAATTGCTATGAGTAAAGGCTACACTATCGGATACCTTGAACAAGAGCCTCTTCTTGATGACAATAAGACTGTCAAAGAAATCGTCGAAGAAGGTGCACAAGAAATTGTAGATCTACTTAAACAATACGAAGAAATTAACCTTAAATTTGCTGAACAAATGAGTGATGATGAAATGGACAAACTCCTTGAACAACAAGGAAAAGTTCAAGATAAATTAGATGCTACAAATGCATGGGACTTAGAAAGCAGACTTGATATGGCGATGAATGCCTTACGTTGCCCGGCTCCGGATATGCCCATAAAACTCATCTCAGGCGGTGAAAAACGACGCGTAGCTTTGTGCCGACTACTGCTTCAAGAACCGGATATTTTACTCCTTGATGAGCCTACTAACCACCTTGACGCTGAAACTATACTCTGGCTTGAAAATCACTTACAAAACTACAAAGGAACAGTTATCGCTATCACCCATGATAGATATTTTCTTGATAATGTCGCCGGCTGGATTCTTGAATTAGACAGAGGATTTGGTATCCCTTGGAAAGGTAATTACAGCTCTTGGCTCGAACAAAAACAACAAAGACTCGCTCTCGAAGAAAAAAAGGAAGTTAAAAGACAACAACAACTCGCCAGAGAATTAGAATGGATCAGATCCACTGCTAAAGCCAAACACGAAAAAAATAAAGCCAGAATTAAAAATTATGAAAGCTTACTCAATCAAGAAAATGAAAAAAGAACCGAAACCAACGAGCTTCATATTCCTGCAGGACCTAAACTCGGCAACAATGTCATTAAAACTCTTGACATTTCTAAAGCTTATGAAGAAAAAATCCTTTTTGAAAATCTCAATTTTGAATTGCCTGCCGGAGGTATTGTAGGCATTATCGGTGCAAATGGTGCAGGTAAAACTACTCTCTTTAAATTAATAACACAACAAGAAAACCCGGACTCAGGATCTATTCAAATCGGAGAAACAGTTAAATTATCTTACGTTGATCAATCTCGCGAAATGGATCAAAACTCAACTATTCTCGAAATAATCGGTCAAGAAAGAGAAATACTCAATATCAATGGTAGAGAAATCCCTGTTAGACAATATATTTCTTGGTTTAATTTTGCCGGTGCCGACCATAATAAAAAAATATCCGAGTTATCCGGTGGTGAAAAAAATAGGGTTTATCTTGCACTAACTTTACAAGAAGGAGGAAATGTCCTCCTACTCGATGAGCCAACAAATGACCTTGACGTAAATACTATCAGAGCTCTTGAAGAAGCTTTACAAAATTTCCCGGGATGTGCTGTAGTTATTAGCCACGATAGATATTTCCTTGATAGAATCTGCACACACATTTTAGCATTTGAAGGCGACAGTAAAGTAAAATGGTATGATGGTAACTTCTCAGAATATGAAGAAGATAAGCTTTCCAGACTCGGAGAAAAAGCCCTCATCCCTAAAAGAATCACCTATAGAAAACTTACCAGAGTTTAAATTTTTCTACCTTTAAAATATAAGAATCAAACAAGGGACCTCCAAGATGCTTTAAAGCATCTTGGAGGTCCCTTGTTTCTTACTTGAAAATTATAAGGCTGTTGAAAAAATGTTGTTGTGTAAGCATCCTTGCTTGCACAAAAAAACCTTAAACGATAGGTATTCAATACTTTATAAAACTACAAGCTGGAAGCTTGTAGAACAATAATTGAAACTATTCAACAGTCTCA
>JALNXV010000282.1 GCA_023230175.1 Candidatus Cloacimonadota bacterium | reverse complement strand
CAGGTGATAAATCTAAAATACTTTTATCTCTGTCAGTAAGATAAATATCATATATTACGTTATCTGAATTAAATATACTCTTAACATCTTTAATATATTGATCAATTATACTTTTAAAATTAGATGAAAACTCTTTATTATACCTAAGATTTATATCATTACTTAAACTATTATAAATATTTTTAAACAAATCATTATTAATTTTATTGGCAGAACTGTACATTTTTTCTGATAAACTTATAAATTTATCATTAGTATCAATATTAAATTTACAAATTAACTCATAATCATCTAACTCTTCTATATCAGTAGTAGCCTTTAATTTGTCATATATTTCTTCATTATAATATTTATCAAAATTATTAATAGCCTCTTTTAAATTCAAAACTTTTTGATAATATTTATTTAAAATATTTGAAACTGAATCTTTTGTTTCAATATCTGTTTGAAAATCATTTAATCTATTAAATTGTGATATGTTTTCTTCAATTAATTTAAATAATTTACTAGATTTATCATAAATATTTTCAATAGTCTTTACTTTATTAAAAAGAATATTTTCTGTCTTTTCTATAAACTCTATCTCTTTATCATTGAAAACATTGAAATTTTTAATAGTTAATGATTTAATAGTTTCAAAGTTGAAAGAATTAATATTTGATTTTAGATTCTCATAATCTATTTTTTCTATAGGTTCAGATTTTATATTATAAGAGATATTTTTTTTAAATGCTCTTGAGTAGTTAAAACTCATACTATTTTTAAAAAGTTCTTTCTCTTTGGCAAGATCATCTACTTTAAGGAAAAGATCATCTTTATTGCTTTCATATTCAAAACTTGACATAATGGGAAAGTTAAAATCTAACTGTTTTGATAATTTTTCCATATAATTTTTATCTATTATATCAACATATACTAAGTCCTCATATTGCTTTACATGAATTAATTTGTTGAATATTTTTTTAGAAATTGCTTCTTTTAAAGAGTACACTTTATTCTCATCAAATACCATATAAAATTCATCATTAGAATTCACAATTTTACTATATTTTTTATCTGTATCTTTTATACCATTCAAAATTTTATCTAATAGTAATGATTTTCCAGAACCAAATGATCCTATAATTGTATTCAAATAGGATGATAACTTATAGTAGTTATCCTTATCCTTAATTATTATACTGTTGAATCTTTGTTTATTTGACCTCATTAAATCAACATTTTCAATACTAATTCTTAATTGAGGTTCTTCAAAAGCAGTTTTTACAGTATTAAATGGATATTCTATATTTCCTAACATACTACATATATTGTGTTTACTTCCATCTTTCTTTTTCCCAGGATAATCTTCCAATCGATGACAATCTGAAAACGCAACAAAAGGAAATGTATCAAATCCGTTTGATAAATATACTTTTAATGATTCAGTTAATTTAAGGCTGTTATTAGAATCTTCATACGCATTAAAGATTAGTCGATTTAAATTATTTATTTGGTTTTTATTTGAAGGTAATCCCCTAGATTTATTATTAAAATGTGGAATTAATAAGAAATCAAATAATTCGTTTTTATGAAAACACTTAAATATATTATCAATATCAACATCGCCAGATATTAATTCCTCTATCGCTTTTTCAATTAAATCATAATCCGTTGATTTGAATATACACAATGCATGAAACATTTCTTTATGTACATTTAAATCCGTAATATCTAACTCTACTCCAATTAATACATTTATTTTCTTCTCATATTCTTTTCTTTTTAATTCCATAAATATTTCTTTATACAATTCAGTGTTTATGGAATTATGGTCAGTAACTGAAAAAATTGAAATACTATTAGAGATTAGCTTATCGATTATTTCTTTACCATTATATTTTTTCCCTTTGTAATCTGAGTCTTTTTTCTCGTTGCTTTTTATTGAATGAATATGTAAATCAACATTAAGCCATTTTGAATGTTTGTATTCTACCATTTTATCAACCTTCTCTCGCTTTGAATTATCTGTACAAATTAACTTTATTATATCAAAAATATAATTTTTATCAAAACAGTTATCAATATAGTTTGTTTTTATAATTATAACATCGTCAAATATATAATTGATTATGTTATCATTATCCTTTGTTAAAAAAGAAAGGATTGTGATTTTATGAGTAAGACACGAGAAAAAACAAAAAAAGATATAATTAAAAGATTTAAGAAAGGAGAAACTGTTTCAGAACTAATACTATCTACTGGTATAGCTAAATCGACAATTAATGATTGGTTAAGAGAAACAAGGCTAAAGATTGAAGATGATGATTTAAAGACTTTAAAAAAGAAATATGGAACTTTAGCTGATGAGCATGATAAATTAGTTATTGAACTTGAAATATATAAGAACTTAAGCTGCCTACCTACTTCTTGTAGAAAAACAAAGTTAGAAGCTATTAAAGAACATTATGAAGTATACCCAGTTAAAACAATGTGTAGTATATTAAATGTAAACGTTGGAACATTTTATAATCATTTAAAAAGAAAAGTTAATGAAACTGTCTACGAGATAAATGATAAAATGCTAAAACCTGAGATAGAAAGAATATTATATTTAAGTAATGAAACATTTAGTGGTGAAATGATTTCTAAAGTACTTACTAAAGAGGGTTTTACAATCTCACAAGGTAAAGCAAGAAAATTAATGAAAGAACTGAAATTAATTCCTGTTAAAGACCGTGTAAAGGAAAATAAGAAAAAAGAAAATAAAGATAAATCCTTAAGGGACTTACTACAAAGAAACTTTAAAACAGATAAACCCAATGCTGTTTGGGTTGGTGATGTTACAGAGTTTAAGTTAAGTGGTAATCCTTTTTATTTATGTGTCATAATTGATTTATATTCTAGAAAGATTATTGCACATAGAGTTAGTCTACAAAATAATACTAATTTAATTGTTAATACCTTAAAGGATGCTGTTGCTAGTAGGCCTAATTACAACAATGTTATCTTTCACAGTGATAGAGGAGCTAATTATACTTCATTACAATACCGAGAACTAATGAGATTATTACACATCAGAGAATCATATTCTGATTCAGGTAGTCCTCATGATAATGCAGTAGTTGAATCATTTTTTAAATATCTAAAAAGAGACACTTACAATTATTATTACTATGATTCACTTGAAGATCTTAAATTAGGACTCGATAAACATATAGAAATACATAATAATTTAAGACCCCATACTTATATAAATAATATGACTCCTAATGAATTTGAAATTGAATACTATAATAACAAAAAGAAGTCTACTGAAAAGTAGACTTCTTGGCTTGACAAAGATGAAAAAATATACTAAATATACGTTATTCATTGAAAAATTGATAGGGATCCATCAAATATTTTATATTGTATTCTGGATAATTAGATTTTAACCAATCATAAATCTCTTTTTTTACGTTTTTATCTATTATCATTTTCGTAAATTGATAATTTTGTTTATTTCCTTTTACAGAATTATTTTTACCATCTATTATATAATCATTGAAATAAACAAATGAGCCTGATTGATATTTCATTCTATCATTACTTTTATTAGAACTAAATTTTATTGTTGCAAGTTCCTCAGAAATTTTCCCCATACTACTATACATAATCATATAATCATTTGAGGTTTTTTTGCCTTCTGTAAATATTCCTATTTTAAGGTTTAACAGATCTTTTTCACTCATTTCAGTTATTCTAAAACTATCATCATAATTTTGAAGAATATAAATTGCAGAATCAAAATTATAAAAATCATTTATTGAAGTAATATTATTCATTGAAAAAAAGGTAGCAACTTGAATTTTAGATGTAAAATCTATTAATGGACTAAATGAAATACAATGTTGAAAAAATGCCACCTTCTCTAACTCATTGTTTTTTCCTATTATTTTATTATATTTATCTTCTACACCTAATTTTTTATAACTTTTCATTAATTCATCAAATGAATATATTTTTGTTTTACTTCTATCCGTATTTCTTAAAGAACTTTGAACTAAGTCCCAAGAACTATTAGATTGACCTCTAAAATAATTGTTTGAGTTCTCCGGTTTATTATAGTAGTCTACTAGTTCTATAAATTTTTCAAGAGTTTTAATTTTTATTTCTGGATAAGTTGAGTTTAGTACTATTTTCAAAACATATGAATAGTAATACAATTTTTCTTTTTGATTTTCATCACTATCTATTAATAAATTAGACTTTGAATTTAGTTTGTTATATATTCTTTTGAGAGTATTTGAACCTTCTAATTTAAGACTGAAATTATTCCATCTACCTGGGTATTTTTTATCCCTATACTCTATATCGATAATCCTATCTTTAATTCTATTTTCCATATCAATTAATAGTTCTTCAGTACTGATATTGTATTCAATCTCCCTAATAAAAAATATGAATTCTTCAAAAGGATTAATCTGAATTATATCATTATAATATTTTTCAAAGAAATTTTTAAAATCATTTAAAATGCTAGTCATTATACCTAATCCATCCTATACTATTTTTTTAACATTTAAACCAATCTTTTACGATCATTGTATCATTTATTGATTCATTTTCAAATAATTTCTATTATTTTAAACTATTTACTTTATTTCTTAAATAATTTATCACTAACTTATTCTATATTAACTTCAAACTAAAAATATACTATTAAATAACATTTTAAATAATTATAGTAATAAACACATCTGTTATTCTTTATAAAAAAAAAGACCTTTTACATTATCGGTCAAACCGGTTTAATGTGTATAAAAAGTCTTGTCAAGTCCACGTGGCGTCCTGGAAGGGATTCGAACCCCTGACCGACGGCTTAGAAGGCCGTTGCTCTATCCAGCTGAGCTACCAGGACAATTATTATTTTCTTAATGTATTATACTCTAAATAGCTTG
>JALNXV010000281.1 GCA_023230175.1 Candidatus Cloacimonadota bacterium | reverse complement strand
GCTGGGTCGCGAGCGGTGTCATCGTCATCGGCGACCTCCGGGACATCGCGGCCACGATCTCGCGGGGCGACCTGGTCGGGACGGGGCTGAACCTCGCCGCGCTGATCCCGGGGTACGGTGACGCGGCGAAGGTCGCGGCCGTCGTCGGGAAGTTCGTCCTGAAGCACCCGGAGCTGCTGAAGCCCGCGATGGTGCTGCTGGTCGGGGTCGCGCCGTACGTGGATGAGGCCGCGGAATGGGCGAATAACTTCCGGAAGATCCACGGCGATGAAGCGGTCAACAAGTTCCTGAAGGACGGGATCACGGAAGCGGACCTGAATGTGATCGCAAAAAACAGAGGCAATCTGTTAAAGACGCTGGAGGTTGCTAAACGTGCGGATGGAAAGGTAGTCTGGCTGGAGGAAGGATTAACAGAAGCTGAGGCAATGGCGCGTGGTGTGAGACCAAGTGGGTGGAAGCATCTCAAAGAGAGGCGTGACATTATTGTCCAGGGTGAGAGAAACCAATTTTCCGATGTCTTTGGGGCTGCGTATAAGGATGAGAACAAGATAAAAGAACTCATTATGAAAGGGGCGAAAGACGGACAAAAGGTTTCCAATCCACTAAAGGAAGGACTCCATAGATATACTGATCCTGATACTGGATTCTTCCTGTATCTCGTGATTGGAGATAACGGATATATCGTGTCAGCACGTCCCGGTAAGGAGTTGATAACATGAAGAGTGATTTGAAAGAGAAACTCAAATTTTCTGCCCGTATATTGGCTACCAAACCGGAATCGGGATATGAAGGTGTAGTATATACGCAGGACGCCATTATTGAGTTTAAAAATAATCAGAGAGCGTATGTGTCCGATTTCTTTATGTTCTGCACCGCTGATATGGTCGGCACAACCCGAGAAATCATCTTATCGATGTTAGTCCGTTCCCTCGCGAAGATGGATACTAATGCAGTGGGTATGAGCCCCGATCCATCAAGACCTAGCATTGATGTCAAGGGATGTATTGACGAGATCATCGTGCCGGACGATCCTAAAATGGCTGAACGGCAGCACGCTGCCATTGTCGATTTCGGTATTGGAAAGGTATTGATTGATATCGATAAGAAGTACTTCAATCTCCAGCTCAAAGCGGGAGATTGCGTTCGCGTCGACGGTCGTGTCGATCTGGTGAGTATTGAGTGAGTTGTCTCCATCATCCACATTTAAGAATATTTTCTTGGGAGATTCCTTGCTTCGTCTGAACCGGCTATAACCTTGCCGCGCTGATCCCGGGGTACGGGGATGCGGCGAAGGTCGCGGCCGTCGTCGGGAAGTTCGTGCTGAAGCACCCGGAGCTGCTGAAGCCCGCGATGGTGCTGCTGGTCGGGGTCGCGCCATATGTGGACGATGCCGCGGAATGGGCGAATAACTTCCGGAAGATCCACGGTGACGACGCGGTCGACAAGTTCCTGGTAAACGGGATCACTGAAAGTGATTTGCATGTAATCGCAAAAAACAGAGGCAATCTGTTAAAGACGCTGGAGGTTACTAAACGTGCGGATGGAAAGGTAGTCTGGCTGGAGGAAGGACTTACAGAAGCGGAGGCAATGGCGCGTGGTGTGAGACCAAGTGGGTGGAAGCATATCAGAGAAGACCATTTCCCTGATTTAGAGGCAAATAACCAATTTGCTGAGGCTTTTGATGAGGTGTATCGCGATGAGAACAGAATAAGAGAACTCATCTTGGATGAGGTGAAATATGGGCAGAAGGTTAGTGACGCTGGAGTTTATCACTATATAGAACCCAATTCTGGAAAAATACTGCTGCTAGTTATTGGAAGCAATGGCTACCTTGTGACCGCATATCCTTTCAGGGTGAAGTAGCATGGAGGAGGATTTGAAAAGAAAACTCAAATCTCATGTTCGCATACTAGCAGTTAAACCCCGGGCTGGATACATGGACACGGTCTACACACAGTTCGTTCTCGTCGAACTTGGAAATGGACAAAGAGCATACGTGTTTGATGGCGCCTTTGAGGGGTATATGCTTTGCACCCCGGAGATGATTGGAAAAACCAAAAAAATCGTCTTAGTGATGTTGGTCAATTACCTAGCAAAGGTGGAAGTTCGAGCAGTGAGCATAAGCCCTGATCCCTCAAGACCCAGCCTCGATACCGACGGATGCATCGACGAGATCATCATCCCGGACGATCCTAGCGATGCCGAACGATGGCACGATGCCATTGTTGACTTCGGGGTCGGCAAAGTCCTGATCGAGATCGATAAAAAATACTTTCCTCTCCAGTTGAAGGAGGGGGATTACGTTCACTTTAACGGCCGTGTTGACTTAAGGGGTATCGAGTAGGCGCTTTCATCCCGGTTCCCCTTTCCTGCATGACTTTTGTCGTAACTTGCATCGAGCAGAAACCGGCTGATGTCCGGGCAGCTGACCCTCCCGGGCATCCCCGTCGGGGCGCACCGGGTCGACGTCCTGAAGGAAGGCTACGGGCCGTTCACCGCGATGGTGACGGTCGCGAACGGCCAGACCGCGCCGGTGACCGCGACCCTGACCAACGAGGACGGGGATGGGGACGGCCTGCCGGACTACTACGAGGAGAACGGGTATCGCGACGGGTTCGGCAGGTGGCACACCCTCGACCCGGATACGGTCGACACCGACGGCGACGGGCTCTCGGACGGCTACGAGGCCGGTGAGATGGTCATCGACGCGAACGGCAAGACCTACTTCAAGCAGCGGAGCGACCCGACCAAGGCGGATACCGACGGTGACGGCCTCGACGACTATCTGGAGGATGCGATCGAGAGCGATCCGCTCTGTGCGGACAGCGACGGTGACGGGCTCTCGGATGCGCTGGAGTGGAACATCGTCGGCACCGACCTCTGGTCGGCCGACACCGACGAGGACGGTCACTCCGACGCCGAGGAGTGGAACGATCCCGACTACGACCCGCTGGTCTTCGAGGAGCGCTATGGGCCGCTGGAGATGGGCCGGGAGTTCCTGCTCGGCGCCGTCCTCGGGGAGTGGGGCGCCGACGACCACGACAACCTCTTCTACCTGGGCGGCTGGGTCGCGAGCGGTGTCATCGTCATCGGCGACCTCCGGGACATCGCGGCCACGATCTCGCGGGGCGACCTGGTCGGAACCGGCCTGAACCTCGCCGCGCTGATCCCGGGGTACGGGGATGCGGCGAAGGCCGCGGCCGTCGTCGGGAAGTTCGTCCTGAAGCACCCGGAGCTGTTGAAGCCCGCGATGGTGCTGCTGGTCGGGGTCGCGCCGTACGTGGATGAGGCCGCGGAATGGGCGAATAATTTCCGGAAGCTACACGGCGACGACGCAGTCGACAAGTTCCTGATAAACGGGATCACCGAAAGCGACCTGAATGTTATCGCAAAAAACAGAGGCAATCTGTTAAAGACGCTGGAGGTTGTTAAACGAAGCGACGGGAAGGTAGTCTGGCTGGAGGAAGGACTTACAGAAGCGGAGGCAATGGCGCGTGGTGTGAGACCAAGCGGGTGGAAGCATATAAGAGAAGACCATTTCCCGGATCTAGTGGCAGCAAACCAATTTGCCGATGTTTTTGGGGACGCGTATAAGGATGAGAGCAAAATAAGAGAACTCATCATCGATGGAGCAAAATATGGGCAGAAGGTTAGTGATGCTGGGGCTTATCACTATGTAGAACCCAATTCCGGGAAAATACTGCTACTGGTTATTGGGAGTAATGGTTATCTTGTGACTGCATATCCTTTCAGGGTGAAGTAGCGTGAAGGATGATTTGAAAGGAAAACTCAAATTTCATGTTCGCATACTAGCAGTTGAACCCCGAGCTGGATACATGGACACGGTCTACACACAGTACGTTCTCGTTGCACTCGAAAATGGACAAAAAGCGTACGTGTTTGATGGTCCCACTGAGGGTCACATGCTTTGCACCCCGGATATGATTGGAAAAACCAAAAAAATTGTCCTAGTGATGTTGGTTCATTCCCTAGCGAAGACGGAAACTCAAGCAGTGAGTATAATCCCCGATCCCTCAAGACCCAGCCTCGAGATCGACGGACGCATCGACGAGATCATCATCCCGGACGATCCCGGAGAAGCCGAACGGTGGCACGATGCCATTGTCGATTTCGGGGTCGGAAAGGTCCTGATCGAGATCGATAGAGAGTACTTTCATCTCCAGCTGAGAGAAGACGACTACGTTCACATTAACGGTCGTGTCGACCTAAGGGGTATCGAGTAGGCGTTTTATCTCAATTCCTCTTTTCCAGGTTCATGTCGCAAGCATGAACCGGTTGACACCGCCTGTCGAAGTTATCTGCCTCTCTTGACGTACTGATATCTGGAAAAGGCAACTACGCCCCTCGTCACGCTGGTGGACGGCAACCCTGACCAGCGGCGACCTGGTCGGGACGGGGCTGAACCTCGCCGCGCTGATCCCGGGGTACGGGGACGCGGCGAAGGTCGCGGCCGTCGTCGGGAAGTTCGTCCTGAAGCACCCGGAGCTGCTGAAGCCCGCGATGGTGCTGCTGGTCGGAGTCGCGCCGCACGTGGATGAGGGTGCAGAGATTCTGAACAACCTTCGCAAAGCCCATGGCGACGACGCAGTTAACAAATTCCTGAAAGACGGGATCAATGAGAACGACCTGACAGTGGTCGTGAGCAAAAGAGGGAACCTGTTACGGACGCTGGGGGTTGTCAAGCGCACGGATGGGAAGGTCATCTGGCTGGAGGAGGGAAAACTTGGTACTGCTGCAGGTGCAACGTCATGGGTTTACGATAAAGAAGGAGGAACCGGTTGGGTCCATATCGTCAACAATCATATCATTAACCCAAACTCCGGAAATCAATTTCTACCACTGGGCGAACAGTAGGTAGTGAGCTCCATCATAACTGAAAATGATATGTTAAAAACTCCCGCCAGGTCCAGATGTGA
>JALNXV010000280.1 GCA_023230175.1 Candidatus Cloacimonadota bacterium | reverse complement strand
GAGATAGTATTTGTGGCTGTTGAATAATTTCAATTATTGTTCTACAAGCTTCCAGCTTGTAGTTTCATAAAATATTGAATACCTATCACTTAATGTTTTTTAGTGCAAGCAAGGATGCTCGCACAACAACATTATTCAACAGCCTTAAATATTATTCAATAAGTTTTGAACTTGTAGGAAGATAATTGATTAGTATTATAATATTTAAGGAGTTCTAAGTGCAAGCAAGGATGCTCGCACAACAACATTATTCAACAGCCTTAAATATTATTCAATAAGTTTTGAACTTGTAGGAAGATAATTGATTAGTATTATAATATTTAAGGAGTTTTAAGTGCAAGCAAGGATGCTCGCATAACACTATTATTCAACAGCTTTTATTGGTTTTTTAGCTTAGTTCTTTTAAGGGATGTTGTTATCCAATATCCGGCAACACTTATTAAGAGACCTCCACTAATCAAATATCGATTGAGTTGGAGATTCATAAAAACAATTTCGTTTACGGTAGAGAATAATATCGTCAGTAAAAATAAGATTGAGGCTGTATTGGCTTTGATATGAACTAAGGCATAGTTCCAGAAAAGATAAGCTAATCCGCTTTGAAATACACCCATTTCAATAAGCCAAAACCATTGTAAGGACTGACTCGGTAAGCGTTTTGAAATAAATAAAAAAGGTGTACATAAGATAGAAGATATAAGAAATATTTTAAATAAAAAACGGATGATTCTAATAGGTTCGTCTTTTAAAGGTTTTACTAAGTCAGCAGAAAAAAAGATGTATGCCCCAAAGGTTAAGCCTGTTAGTATGCCAAGAAAAATACCAAAATAAAAGCCTTCCGATAGATCAGGGAAACTCCCCTTGCCCAAAACAATCAAAACAATGCCTGAAAAAGACAATAATAAGGCTAATATCTCAGTGAAGGTAGGTTTGATTTTTAGCCAGATAACAGAGGCAAACAATACAAATATAGGAGATAGGTTTTCCAAAATCATCACCAGTGTACCCGGTAAATATATCAGTGTTAAATGAAACAAGATAGTATTAGCTATAATCCCTATTCCTGAGATTAATAAAACTTTTTTCCAATTATCAAGCCAATGGATATGGTTGTTTTTCTTGATTAATAAATATATAAAAAAGACAAGAGTGCCTATCCATAACCTTGCAGAAAAAACAAAAAACATATCTACATCATTTTGAGCTAAATACCGACCTGCCGGGCCATGTATTCCCCATAAAAAAAGAGCTAAAAATGCATATAACCCGGATTTATTCATTTAATTATCCTCTGTAGATAAACAAGCACTTTATTAAAGTTTATAAAGAAAACTTGTTATAATTTTATCACAAGAATCAAAGGCCTTTTTTAGTTCTGAATAGCATTCTAAGTCTATTTCTTGAGTCCATTCATTCATCCAGATTTTCTTGAACTCTATTGCCGTACAGCAGACATCTTCTCCGTATTTGGAATTAATATATTGAGATAGATTACCTCCGGGGAATTTTACATTTTGCCTTACATCAAAACTTAAATCTGTATCTGCTCTATTAATGTATTTATGTTTAAAAGAAAATGAGCTTAGATGATTTTGAATATTTGATATAAGTGGTTTCCATTTATCCGGCATATATTTATAGTGATTGGTTCCAAGTATGATATCGGGATTATCTTCTATACTGTCAAACTCAGCATCATTACCTTTTCTGTGATGGTTATAACTGTGTACATCCCAAATAAAAACTTTCTTGTGTATCTCAATAAATTTTTCAATAATATCTGAAATTTGATGGTAAAAATAATCGTATTTTTCTTTCGAAAAACTAATGTCTTTAGAGGAAAGAGTGTAATCTTGATATATCGGTAAACCCCAACAATCTTCAGGTTTTTGATAAACTGCGAAGTCTTTTTTCCTGTTTAAATCATATTCAAATCTTGATGCACTTTGGATAATTTTATTCTTTTTGTCACTTAAAAAGAGTTCAGTAAAAGGATCTTCTTCAACTTTTCTTTGTAAAGGAGATAACCCTATAGTTTTCTTTAATGGATTTCTTAAAATATGACCATTGTGTATAGCAAGGTATAAGATAGGTTCCGTATAATTTATATTTATCAATGTGTCCATAATATACTAAGCTTGTTCTAAAGTGAGTTCAGTTTTTATGTCAAACAGGTGTGCTTTACTCATATCGAGGTTGATTTTAAGATTTTTATCTATTTCAGGTAATATTTTAGGGTCAAACCTGGCTGTAAGGTTTTCATTTCCGGTTTTTAGGTAAACCATATATTCATTGCCTAAGGGCTCTACTAATTCACATAAAGAATCAATTTCAACAGGAGTTTCAGCCATACTGCTAAAGCGTGCATCATAAATATCTTCAGGCCTTATCCCGAAATAGACTTCTTGATGAGGATAATCTTTTAACTTATTTGCAATGATCTTTGGCAGAAGTATTTTAAGCTTGTCCTTTTGTAAATATTGCTTTTCGTTTTCTGAAATAATACTACATTTGATAAAATTCATTGAAGGACTGCCAATGAATCCTGCTACAAACATATTTGTTGGTCGATTGTATATGTTTAATGGATTATCTATTTGTTGTACTATACCATCTTTCATAACAACTATTTTACTGCCCATTGTCATAGCTTCTATTTGGTCATGAGTAACATAGATCATTGTGGTTTTAAGTGTGTGATGAAGTTTTGCTATTTCGGTTCGCATTTGAACTCTCATTTTTGCATCTAGGTTTGATAGAGGTTCGTCAAATAAGAATACTTTTGGATTTCTAACGATAGCTCTGCCCAAGGCAACTCTTTGTCTTTGACCACCGGATAATTGTTTTGGTTTTCTGTCTAAGAGTTGATCTATGCCTAATAACTTTGCTGATTGGTGTACTTTCTCAATGATATCACTTTTAGGCGTTTTTCTGAGCTTTAGGGCAAAAGCCATATTGTCAAAGACTGACATATGAGGATATAATGCATAATTTTGAAAAACCATTGCTATGTCTCTATCTTTAGGAGCTACATCATTAACCTTTGTTTTATCAATATAAATATTGCCTTTAGTGATAGTTTCAAGTCCTGCAATCATTCTTAAGGTAGTTGTTTTACCACAACCTGAAGGACCAACTAAAACAACAAATTCTTTATCTTCTGCAATAAAATTAACATCTTTTGCTGCTTGAAAGCCATTTTCGTAAGTTTTATAAATTGATTCAACAATAACTCTTGCCATAATATTTATTCCTTTTATTGTTTTTATTCTTGTAAATATATTCTATTTTTCCCTTGTTTTTTAGCATTGTACATAAATTTATCTGCATTATCTATCAATTCTTCAATTATAGTAGTATTTGTATTTGTGATATGCTCAATAGTTGAGACACCAATGCTGATAGTTAGCTTTATTCTTTGATTATCAGCAGACATAATGATTAAATCTTCTATTGATGTTCTTAGTTTTTCTGATATTCTTAAAGCATTATCTTTGGATGCGTTTAACATTAAAATAAGAATCTCTTCGCCACCAAATCTGATAACAATATCTGATTTTCTAAAATGTGCTTTGATTGCATTGCATACAGTTTTTATGACCTTATC
The DNA here is from genome assembly GCA_023230175.1 of Candidatus Cloacimonadota bacterium. Classification (GTDB taxonomy): domain Bacteria; phylum Cloacimonadota; class Cloacimonadia; order Cloacimonadales; family WRIO01; genus JALNXV01. The sequence goes on along the minus strand of JALNXV010000280.1, from coordinate 1,335 downwards.
CCCTTCAATATGACCATACGAATCGTTGATGAGCTTAAAATCATCGAAGTCAATCATTAAACAACTAATTGGTACTTTTTGTTTGTATGCAAGCACAACTAATTCTCCCATTTTTTTCCATAAATAACGACGATTATGCAAGCCTGTTAGACTGTCAGTCATAGAGTATTCTTGAACTTTTTCATAGATGCATTCAAGTTCTTTATACGCATTTTTTAGAGAATTAAGATAATGACTACTATGTAAATTATTTTCTAAGATGATTTCTTGCATTTTATCTTCGTAAGTAATCCGGAAACTTAGATAGTCGCTGAGTTTAAGAATATCTTTTAAGAGAGATATTTCACGTAAATACTCTTTCCATTTGTATGAAAGAAAGCTATTTGCTTGAGTAAAATGAAAAATAGCTTTATCAAAGCTTCTTTTAATACTTGAATTGTATTCTCCGCAAAAAAGATGAATGGTGTACCAATCATCAAAGTCAAGATACTCAACAGGGCAAGAAAATAAGATATTGGCATAGGTTACTGCTATGTCAGTTTGGTTCATTTTTTTGCTGAGTATAAATAATCCAAAAAGTATGTGGGCGTAAATTGGGCTAATTTGAGGGGGAATGTTAGCAGAAAGTAGGTTTAAGATTTTTTCTGCATAATTAAAGTAGCCTGATTCGGTAAATAATGAGCTCCATTGTAAAAAGAATTCAATTTTTTCAAAAAAACTTATATCTGAATGAATGCTTTTGTAACTTTTTAAAAAATAGTTATTTGCTTTTCGGTATTCTGTTTTTTCAATTTGTATCTTAGCTAAAAGGTAATTGATTAGTCCCGGACAGAAGTCGCAAGTTTCAATAATTTTATCAATGTTTAATAATGAGTCTTTTAAGTATTTCTCTGCAAGGACGTATTCTCTTGTTTTATAAAATATTACTCCAACTTTAACATTATTAAAGCTTTCAAAGTCTCTGCTGTTAATAGAAAATAGTTTTTTACTTATTTTAGCAATTATTCTTGTATCTTCAGGAGGAGCTTGTTTAATGCATTGTTCTTGGAAAAGGCTTTCCATATCGGAAATTATAAAGTCAACTGTTTGTTTAAACCAGTCACTCATATCCCACAATCTTTGATTGCCTTGTAATAAAAAATCTATTTCTTTACTTTCTCTCATTTTACTCCTTAACGACATTATAATTATGATTTATTTTCTTGTCAAATAAAAAAATAAAGTATTTTGGGCGATAACCATTTTAAGTATCCACCCTTTTTAACCAAAATAATATCTTTAACATAATTATCAACAAAATTAGGGCATATTCTTATGCCCTAATATTCCTAATAT
>JALNXV010000279.1 GCA_023230175.1 Candidatus Cloacimonadota bacterium | reverse complement strand
ATATTTCTTCTATATGTCAAAAATATGGTTGTATGTAGTTATGTCAATTTGTTTTTATTGATAAGTATAAAAAGCTCTTGAATAATTAAGTTTTGCGAGCATCCTTGCTTGCACTAAAAACTCATTAACTAAATGAATATCAAATAATAAGCTTCCTACAAGCCGGAAGCTTGAAGAATAATGTTTGATTTTATTCAACAGCCTAATTGAGTAGGATATTAATACTTTGAAAATGATTAAGTATTCAAATAATTTCTTGACAAAAAAAGGGGTTAATGTATTTCTGAATAATAAAAATTTGAAAGAAGTAATATGATCAATAAATTGATGTCATTAAATATATTAAGAGGATTTAAGTATAAAAATTATCGATATTATTTTTTAGGTCAAGGTATATCTTTGGTTGGAACTTGGATGCAAAGAACAGCTTTAAGTTGGTATATATACACATTGACTAATTCTGTATTTTGGTTAGGATTATTGGGATTTATCTCTCAGATTCCATCATTTTTTATTACTCCTTTTGGTGGATATATAGCAGACAAATTTCCAAGAATAAAAGTTTTAAGGTTGTCTCAATCTTTGGCAATGTGCCAAGCTTTAATATTGGCGATTTTAGTTTTAAGTCAAACAGCACAAATATGGCATATAGTGGTTTTAAGTTTTTTTTTGGGGAGTATAGAGGCATTTGAAGCACCTATTAGGCATAGTTTTGTAGTTAATTTAATAGAAGATAAGACGCTTGTTGGCAATGCGATTGCTTTAAATTCGGCAATGTTTAATGGAGCCAGATTGATTGGTCCGGCAGTTGCAGGATATTTGGTAGCATTTTTAGGTGAAGGTTTATGTTTTTTAGCCAATGGTATTAGTTATATTGCGGTTTTAATTTCATTATTTAATATTCGAAATATAAATCAAGAATTAAATATCGGTAAGACAAAGGTTTTAGAAAATATTAAAGAAGGTTATAGTTATTTGTTGAAGCATAAATCAATCTTGTATTTCATTTTTAATATAATTATCTTTACATTGTTTGGTTTTAATTATGTTGTTTTGTTGCCATTTTTATCTCGAGAGGTTTTAGGTGGAGACGCAAAAACTCTTGGGATGCTAATGAGTATGATAGGATTAGGTGCATTGATAGGAGCAATATATTTGGGAAGTAGAAAAAATTCAATAGGTTTAAGTAAGATAATTGTAAATGTAGGACATATGGCTTGTATTGCGATTTTTTTGATAGCTTTTTCAAAGAATATTACTTTATCTGCTGTTTTAGCTTTAATCTGCGGGACAGGAATGATGATGCAGATGGCAGGAGCTAATACTGTTATTCAGACATTAGTTGACGATCGAATGAGGGGAAGAATTATGAGTATATATTCTTTGGCTTTTTTGGGCTTTATGCCCTTAGGAAGTCTGTTGTCAGGCTATCTTTCAACATTAATAGGAGTAACTCCAACTCTATCCATTTCAGCAGTTATCTGTTTGATTTCCGGGTTTTTAATGAGAAAAAAACTTATAAATATTATATGATAATTTGAAAAAATAAAAAAAACATTTGACAACTAATCTATATTTTGCCATAATACAAAAATGGAGGATGAATGAGTTTTAAAAAGCCTAATGAATTAGTTGATGTCTTTATAAATACTATTGGGAAAAATAAAACTAATTATAAGATTGGTCAAATTTTCTTGTTAGGTTTGTTAGCCGGAGTATATATTTCGTTTGGTGCTCTTTCAGCACTTAAGAGTTATTCATTTATTGAAAATCACGCAATAGCTTCACTTTTAGCCGGAGCGTTGTTTAGCGTTGGATTAATGCTTATCATTATCGGAGGCGGAGAATTGTTTACCGGTAATAGTTTGATTTTGTTATCTGTAATGACTAAGAAAGTAAAAGTGGTTTCTATGTTAAGAAATTGGCTATATGTTTATTTGAGTAATTTTTTAGGAGCGTTATTTATAGTTTTTTTAATTATTAATTCAGGTTTGTTATATCAAGGTAATGATTTGAATGCAATTGGAGAAACTACAGTTTCGATAGCCTTACAAAAAACTCATTTAACTTTTAGTCAAGCTTTTATCAAGGGTATTTTGTGTAATTGGCTTGTGAGTTTAGCTGTATGGTTATCTTTAGCTTCTGAAGATATAACCGGGAAGATTTTAGGTATTTTCTTCCCAATAATGACCTTTGTATATTTAGGTTTTGAACACAGTATTGCCAATATGTTTATAATACCATTAGGATGTGTTTTGAGTCAGGATGTAACCTTGTCCGGATTAATAAAAAATTTAATACCTGTGACATTAGGTAATATTATTGGAGGATCAGTTTTTGTTGGTCTATTTTATTTTTTAACCTATAATTATTATTCAAAAAAGACAAATTAGGTGATTTATGAAAAAAAACTTTGACAAAAACAGTACAATAGAAATATTGTTAAATTTACTAATAAAAAAGATATATAAACAGCTTCACTTAAGAATGGAGGCTTTATGGCAAGTTTGAAGTTTTTAGTTGTTGACGATTCTCCCACAATGAGAAGGATTGTTTTTAACACTCTAAAAAGATTAGGATATTCAGAAATTGAAGAAGCAGAACAAGGTGCTGAAGCTCTTGATAAGCTGAAAACAATACCAGGAATAAATTTTGTCGTAACAGACTGGAATATGCCTGTGATGGACGGCTTAACTCTCGTTCAAGAAATAAGGAAATCCGGAGATTTTGCAAAAATTCCTATATTAATGGTTACTACGCGCTCTGTGAAAGATGATATAATCGAAGCTATGAAAGCTGGAGTCAATAATTATATTGTTAAGCCATTCACTCCGGAAGTATTAAAAGCAAAAATTGATGCTATTTTAAGCAAATAGGAGTTTTTTATGCCTGAAGATAAAAATCGCGGGGTTATCACGCTGATAGAAGAATTAATTAGTGATTTAAAAAGTTTAGTTTCTGAAATTGAACCTATTATAAATCAAAAATCAACTGATATAAGCACAGTAAAGAGACATGTTGATTATTTATTAAAGAAAATGGCGAATATTACAGAAAAAACAAATTTAACACATCGTTTGATTCAAGGTGTGATTAATTCTATACATTCTAGCAGAAAAGAATTAAAGTTATCTGTTGATGGGCTACTTAAGAAAACCGGAATGCAATTACAAAAAATTACTACAACCACTGAAGAAGCTACCAATAAAATTTTGGATGTTGCTGAAAAACTTGATAATGATCAAAACAAGATAATTGAATCATTAGATGAATTGAAGACTATATCAGATTCTAATATTATGAATGAGAAAGTTGAAGAGATTAAAAAGAAAGTTTATGTAAATCAAGATGCAGCATTTACAATAATTGATTATTTACAGTTTCAAGATATTACAGCTCAACAAATTGCAGGTGCATATTCATTATTATCCGATACAGAAAGAACATTGCTTTATGTGTCTAATTTGCTTAAAGAGTTTGATTTAGGAGATAATAATCCTGAGTTTACTTTGCCTGAAATAGATAAAAAGGCATTTAACGCTGATGCTCTTTTCAATGATAAAGCCGGTATTCAAAACCTAATTGATGATTTATTTGAAACCGGAAATACTAATATTGAAATCCCAAACGAAGAAACTGATACTAAGTTAAAAGAGTTGCCTGCAAGCCATGCTAATGTAAATAATGACGAGAATGAAGATTTTGATATCGATGCATTATTTAATAGTAATAATAGTAAATCAAAAGAAGAAATTACAAATCAAGATGATATTGATAAGCTATTTTCATAAAAAAATAAAGGTTTAATAATAATGTCAAAAAATATTCTAATAGTTGATGACGAAGCAGATATAAGAGAAATAATAGGGGAATTTTTAGAAACCCTAGGGCATAATGTTTATGAGGCGACTAATGGAGAAGAAGCTATTATGGCTTGTGGTAAAGTCAAATTTGATTTAGTTATTACAGATATAAGAATGCCAAAAATGAATGGATTGAAATTATTAAAAACTCTTAAGACTGTGATGCCTGATTTGCCTGTAATTTTGATGACCGGTTATCAACCTTCAAAAAATCAAGAGACTAATCTTACAGTTAAAGCAGACGGTTATTTGCTTAAACCATTTTCATTAAACTCTCTGAGACAATCAATATTGAAAGTTTTCACAACTTTATGAGTAAAGATAAAATTATCTCAAACTATATCCTTGAAGATATAGATAAAAAAGAAAAAAATATAAATATACATAAAGCACCTTCTGTAATAAAAATTCCTATTATAGAAAAAAATGACAAGAAAATATTAAGTGAAACCTCTTCTTCAAATCTAAAAGAACCGATTCTGAAATTATCTAGAAATAGTGAAGGTGTTGTTGTGGGCATTGAAGTTCAGTGTACATGCGGAGAAACAATTTTAATTAAGATGGATTATTAAGATGACAAAGATTTTAGTTGTAGATGATGAACTCTTATTAAGAGATGTATTACATGATTATTTGACCAGACAAGGATATGAAGTAGTCTTGGCAGGTGATGCTGAAAAGGCGTTGGAATCAGCAGAAAAACATAAACCAAATCTTGCTTTAATTGATATAAAATTACCAAAAACAAGCGGAATAGAATTAACTAAACAATTAAAAAGTAGTTATCCTGATTTATGCATTATAATTATGACCGGATACCCAAGTCTTGATACTGCAGTTAATGCTATGCAAAATGGTGCAGAAGAATATATAATAAAACCATTTAGATTAGATGAATTAAATAAAACAATTAAAAAACATATCGTTGATGATAATATCTAAATTATCATTTTTTTACTAAAATTCACCTTATGAATAAGTTAGCAAAAAAACAAGAAATAGAATCATTAACAGTCGCTTTTCAAGATTTTACCCAAACTATTGAGAAATTTCAACAAACATACGAAGTCTTACAAAAAAAAATTGATACTCTT
>JALNXV010000278.1 GCA_023230175.1 Candidatus Cloacimonadota bacterium | reverse complement strand
ACCCAACATAGTTTCAGGTCTTGTTGTAGCTATTACTAAATATCCACTATTATCTTCATAAGGATATTTTATGTACCATAGTTTACCTTTAGAATCAGAATATTCTACCTCATCATTTGCTAATGCAGTAACACAACGCGGACACCAATTTATAATATATTTTCCCTTATAAATCAAGCCCTTTTCATATAGATGAACAAATACTTCTTTAACGGCTTTTGATAAACCTTCATCCATTGTAAATCGTTCACGAGACCAATCACAAGAAGCACCAAGTTGTTTTAATTGTTCAATAATATGAGAACCTTTTTGATTTTTCCATTCCCAAATTTTTTTTACTAACTCTTCTCTTCCTATATCGTGCCTTGTTTTACCTTCCTTAGCTAATTCTTTCTCAACCATATTTTGAGTTGCAATGCCTGCATGATCAGTTCCGGGAATCCATAATGTTGGCTCTTGTAACATCCTATGGTATCTAATTGCAACATCTTGTAAGGTATTATTTAAAACATGCCCCATATGTAATATACCGGTTACATTTGGAGGTGGAATCAAAATCGTAAAAGGTTTTTTAGAGTTATTATCTATAGGTTTAAAAAATTCATTTTCCATCCAATATTTATACCATTTTTTTTCTGTATTAATTGCTTCATAGTTTTTATTTAATTCCATTTTATCCTCATTTATTTTAAAATATTTAATTTTTTTAAAAAATCCTGATGAGACCAAAAGGCAATTTCCGGTAAATTGTCTATGTCAAAATACCTTGCATCTTCGGCATCATCACCTGCTTGTAACTTTCCTTTTATATTTTTCATCTTAAATCCTAAAGACAACACACGTTCATATATTGGAGAAAATCCGGAATAGTAACCTATAAAAAAATCAATTTCTCCAAACAAACCTGTTTCTTCCTGAAGCTCATCAAATGCAGCTTGTTCAGGAGTTTGCCATATCTCCATATATCCGCTTGGTAAAGCCCAAAAACCCGATTGAGGATCAAATCTTCTTTTTACTAATAAAAGTTGATTTTCCTCATTCACTACTACACAGGCGACTGCAGGGATGGGATTTTTGTAAAATACCCATCCGCACCTCTGACATTGAGGTCTAAGTTTATCTTCTCTATCATAAGACAAAAGCAACTTTTCGCCACAACGTAAACAATAGTTTATTCCTTCGTAAGATTCTTTTTTTATCATAGATGTATCAAAAAATGTTTTATAGCCTTTGTCAAGTAAAAATGTTAACGGATTTTAAAATATTCTTTTCAATATATGAAAACAAAAATTTGAAACAGCAGGATAATATCAAGTATCATCCTTGAAACTTCCATTTTATAGAAAGCTTATTGATTGATATTATCATATTTAGAGTATTTTTGATACAAGTAAAGATGCTCATTCAGCTTCATTATTCGACAGTCTCAACTAATATCTTATTGTATAATCTACAATAAAGCTTTAAGGGACCTCCAAGAAGGAAAAAAGCATCCTGGAGGTCCCTTATAATAAAAATGTATATAAATTAAGAAATAAAAGTATATAATTATTTATTTCAGTATGAATTTATCTAAAAATAAATCTACAATTCTGCTCGCTGTCTTACCATCCCATAAAGGAGGAATTTGTCCTGTTTTTATTTTACCTTCAAGTATTTCACCGGATTTAAAAATTATATCTTGAGTTGTTAATTTAACAAGTTGATTTGAGCCCATAGTAATTGTAATTGGTCTCTCAGTGTTTTCTCGTAAAGTCAAACAAGGGATATTAAAAAAGGTTGATTCTTCTTGAATACCACCGGAATCGGTCAAAATAAAACTTGCATTCATCTGTAACTTCATAAAATCCAGATAACCGACAGGATCAATTAACAACAAATTAGATATGCTTTTAACCTTATCTTTAAGCCCAAACTTTTCAATATTCTTAATCGTTCTCGGATGAACAGGAAATACTAATTTTATCTTTTTTGCAATCTCTTCAAAAGCATCAATTATAATATTTAAACCATTTAAATCGTCAACATTTGAAGGTCTATGTAAGGTTATTAATGCATAAGCAGAATCTTTCACATAAATTTGTTCTAATATATTAGATTTCAATGCTTTATCTTTATGTTGAACTATTGAATCAATCATAATATTTCCAACAAAATGTATTTTATTTTCATCAATACCTTCGTTCCGGAGGTGTTCCCTTGCATCTTCAGACGGAATTAACAATAAATCAGAAATTACATCTGTTGCTAATCTATTGATTTCTTCAGGCATTTTCTTATCAAAACTTCTTAATCCGGCCTCAAGATGAGAAACGGGAATATGTAATTTTACAGCATCCAAAGCACAAGCTAAAGTAGAATTAACATCGCCACAAACTATTACGTGATTAGGCATATCTTTTAATAAAACTTCTTCATATTTTTGCATTATTAACGCTGTTTGTTGAGCATGAGAACCTGAACCAACTTGCAAATATTCATCCGGTTTCGGCATTCCTAAATCATCAAAGAAAAATTTTGACATCTTTTCATCATAATGTTGTCCGGTATGAATCAACTTCACATCAAAATATTTAGAATTTTTCTTAAATTCTTTATATAAAGGAGCCATTTTCATAAAGTTAGGTCTTGCTCCAACAATTAAATGAATTTTGAATTTTTGCACTTTTTTTACTCCTAATCAATTTATAAACAGATTGAGAGGCTATTAAGCCGAATTCTGTTTTTTGCATAATAAGCAAAACAATGTCTATTCCTCTAAACCGTATATTGCTATGTTCAATTGAACCCTATACAGAACGGTTTTAGCTGCCTACCCGAAAACTATCTCAAGCGAGCAACTTGAGTTACGCAAGCGTAAAAGTTTCCCTATTTGGCATTGCACCGGATAAGGCTTTCCCGGCCTGATATGTCACCATTTCAGCCGGTAGTCTCTTACACTACCTTTTCACCCTTACCTTACATCGAAACATAAGGCGGTTCTTTTCTGTGGAGCTAGCTCTTCATCACTAAAGCTTCCCGTTAGGAAGTATCCTGCTCTATGGTGTTCGGACTTTCCTCCTGTCTTTACAAACAGGCAGACATTTTAGCCTCTCAATCTTATATGTACTTTTTATATTATAGAACTTTTATTATACAAACACCTCTATTTATTTGCTACAAACAAGGATATTTATAATATAACATCATTAATCAAGTGTATGAACTAAGATTCGTCCACAATTTTCACAATAAATTATTTTATGACAAGTCTTTAATTCAATTAAAATTTGAGGTCTTATATGAAAACCACACCCACTACAAGCATCATTATTATTAAATACAATAGCTTTTCGATTTTTATTTTTTATCAATTGAACATATTTCTTAACTAAATTCATTGGTAGTTGTTTAGCGAGTTCAGTACGTGAATCTTTTAATTCAGTTATTTCTTGATCAACTTTATCAATTTCTTTTTTTAAAATAGACTCATTTGCTTTTAAGTTTTCATCAGCATTTTTTTTAAGTTTAATTGCTTCTTCTTGCTGTTTAGATGCTTCATTTTCTTCTTCCATAATAGATAAAATTTGATTTTCTACTTGTTTATTTTTTTCATTTAATAAACTAATTTGAGAATTTAACGCTTTATATTCTTTGTTGTTTTTAATACCTTCTAATTGATGTTCGTATTTTAGAATCATATCATTATTTGCTTTAATTTCTGCTTCTTTTTCTTTTTGTTTTTTTTGAATATTTAAAATACTCTCTTTTATAGTATTTAGATTTTTTTCAGCTTTCGCAACATTGTTTTTTAATTCATTTAATTGATTGGGCAACTTATTTTTAAGTACTTCTCTCTCAGAAATCTTATCATCAATCTTTTGCATCTTAACCAAAATTGAGACTTGTAAGGTCATTTATACCTCCTTAAATAATAAACTAATATCTAACGACTTATAAGAGTGAGTCAATGCACCGCTTGAAATATAATCAACACCGGTTGAAGCTATTTTATGAATAGTTTCAAGTGTAACATTTCCGGAAGCTTCAAGTTCAACTTTTCCTGAATACTTCTGGACAGCTTCTCTCATAAGTTCAATACTCATATTATCGAGCATTACTCTATCTACTTTTGCATTAACCGCTTCTTCAAGCTCTTCAAGGTTAGTTACTTCAACTTCAATACGATAAGTTGCATTTTGTTTTTTTAATGATTTTACAGCTTGAGAAATTGAACCGGCAGCGTGAATATGATTTTCTTTTATCATAATCATATCATAAAGGCCAAATCTATGATTGTAAGCACCTCCTGTTTTAACAGCATATTTTTCTAATTGTCTTAATAATGGAGTAGTTTTTCTAGTATCTAGTAACTTTGCAGGAAAAGGACTAATATTATCAACAAATGATTTTGTTAATGTAGCAATACCTGATAATCTTTGTAAAAAATTTAAAGCTACTCTTTCACCTTTAAGAATAGAAGATGAATAACCTTCTACTTTTGCAAATGTTTCACCTATCTTAAGCATATCTCCATCTTTACGATAAGCAATACATTTAACACTCTCATCTACTATTTTAAACGCATCAAAAGCTATTTGTAGGCCACACAATACACCTGCTTGTTTAGCAATTAAATATGCCGATTTATTCTTTTTTGGCAATTCAAGATAATCAGTTGTTATATCACCTGTTCCAATATCCTCTTGTAAGGCAAGTTCTATTATCTCTTTGACTTTCATTTAACTCCTTTCATTATTTATAAATAAAAAAAAGCATTTACCGCTATACGATAAATGCTTTTATCTATAAAATCGCCTACAAAGTTGGCTGATTTACAACTACATATTAAACAAATCTTTTTATTTACTTTTATTATCATGTAATCCAAACTAAATACTTAGATTAATTTGTCAATATTTTTTACAAAATATCTTAACTTCACTTAGTCTTATAGTAAAATCATCATTTTTTTTAGTT
>JALNXV010000277.1 GCA_023230175.1 Candidatus Cloacimonadota bacterium | reverse complement strand
TGCAGGTTTAATTGTTGTGCGAGCATCCTGCTTGCACTAAAAACAGTTTAAATATAAAAATATCAATATAACAAGCATCTTCAAAGCCGGAAACTTGTAGGGTGATGTTTGATGATATTCGATAGTTTTTTACAATGATTACTTATTGTCAACTAAGATTACACTTGATATTAATGCTAATTTTTTTCAATTATCAGATTGTATTGTAAACTTAAATATATAAGACTGTTGAATAGTAATGTCGTGCGAGTATCTTTGCTTGTACTATAAACTTTTTAATTGAAAGAATGTCAACAAATAAGTTCCTTACAAGCTGGAAGCTTGTAGAACAATATTTGATATAATTCAATAGCCTCACTATCTTTTCTACAAACAGGAAGAGGCTGTCTTAAAATGTCAAAAACCATTCAAACCCGGAACCGGACGGCTCTTCCGGTCTGTCATTGCGAACGGAGTGAAGCAATCTAATTATTTGATTTATAATGATTTATAAGATTACCACGCTTCGCTCGTAATGACAAATTTCTTCGAAATTTTGTTTACATTAGTGAACGTTAAACAGCCTTAGAAAGCTTGAAGATCAGTGTTTGATATAATTCATCAATCTTTGAGTTGTTCTGATTTGTTGTAGTTTGAATATAAAAAATTATGAAATTTAATTAGCTAATATATTGTAAATTTTTAAATTAGTTATATCTGATCTACAGCCGACCTCCAAGATGCTTTTTTCCATCCTGGAGGTCGGCTGTTAAAGACTTAAAATAATTATGTTGTGTGAGCATTCTTGCTTGCACAGTGTATTGTTGTGTAAGCATCCTTGCTTGCACAGTGTATTGTTGTGTAAGCATCCTTGCTTGCACTATCATTCTTACAAGCAGAAAGAGGTTGTTTCAAAATGTAAAAATTCATTCAAATATAGATACTGACAGCACGTCCGGCCTGTTATAACGAACGTGGTGAAGTAATCTAATTATGTGATTTATAAGATTAGTATGCTTCTCTTGTAATGACAACATTTCTTTTGAAATTTTGTTATTCTGAGTATAGTGAAGAATTTCATCTTGTTGATGTGTATTATGTTAGAATAATAAGGAGATTTTTTGTGATGTTTGGGATGATTGTTGATAAAGACAGATATTTTGAAAAAATATGTAATATTTAGAATAAATTGGAATACAACTTGCTTTTAATGTGAGTGAAGAAAAAATCAGGAGGAAAGATGTTAAAATCTCTCAAATCTCAAAAAGGGTTTACCCTTATTGAAGTTCTTGTGGTTGTGATTATAGTCGCAGTCCTTGCAGCTATTGCTGTGCCGGTATATTACCAATATGTTGAAAAAGCAAAATCAACAGAAGCTCAATCAGGAATATCTGCTATAAGAAGTGCGTATAATATTTATATGCAACAATATGGTACTACTGACAATTACTCCGTAGAATTAGCTATGGAAGATGCACGCATTGGAAAATCAACAGAGAAAAATTGGAAATTTGAAGTAGTTGGAAACCCACCTCAAAGATTTATTGCTACTTCAACAGCAGAATTTAGTAGTGGTGAAGGTAAACAAGTATGGTATGATGTTGAAACAGCAAAATATCATGGATATGGAATTGACGAATATACAGAAACAGAATATTAATTAACCGCGGAGGCTCGATTGTTAACAATTCAAGAATTGCTTAAGTTTACTTCAGATGCAGGTGCATCGGATTTACACTTAAGTGCTAGTTCATACCCGATGGTGAGAGTCCATGGTAAAATGAAGAAACTTAGCTTACCAAAGCTAATTCAAGAAGATATTGAACAGCTTTTAGACGGTGTTTTGACTGATAGTCAGAAAAAGTTATTAAAAGAAAAGTTAGAAATTGACTTTTCTACAAAGCTTGATAATGATGTGCGTTTTCGTGTTAATGCATTCCATCAGATTAATGGACTTGCAGCATCATTTCGTGTTATCCCTAATGAGATTAAAACCTATGAAGAACTGTATTTACCGGATATTTTAGCAAGATTGGCACTTAAAGAAAAAGGACTTATTCTTGTAACCGGCCCTACCGGATCAGGTAAATCAACTACATTGGCTACAATGATTGACACGATTAATGATAAAACTCAAAAACATATAATAACAGTTGAAGACCCTATAGAATTTGTTCATTCATCTAAGAATTCATTAGTAAATCAGAGAGAATTAGGTCATGATACTTGGTCTTTTACAGCAGCGTTACGTTCAGCTCTTCGTGAAGATCCGGATGTAATCCTTGTTGGTGAAATGCGTGACCTTGAAACTGTTTCTTTAGCTTTAACAGCTGCAGAAACCGGTCACTTGGTGCTTGCAACATTACATACCAGTAGTGCAACAAAGACAATCGATCGTATCATTGATATGTATCCAAAAGAACAACAAGCTCAAGTTAGGTCTATGCTTTCTGAATCACTTGAGGCTGTAGTCGCACAGACTTTGGTTCAGAAAAAAGAAGGAAATGGTCGTGTACCTGTTTTAGAAATTCTGATTGCTAATACTGCTGTTAGAAACTTAATACGTGAAGAAAAAACATATCAAATACCATCAGTGATTCAATCAGGCTCAAAAGAAGGTATGCAATCAAGAGATCAATCTCTATATAATCACGTAATGAATGGTTTAATCGACCGTCAGGTTGCTGAACAGCTAGCAGATAACCCAAAAATGTTTGCTTCAGGAGCAGCGTTCTAATGTATAAAAAAAACAAATTACAGGCGACTAAAAGTATATTTATGAATAACAGAGGATTTGCCTTAGCTGAAACTATTGCTGCTACAGCAATCCTCTCTTTTGCGCTTGTTGGCATTATGATGATGGTAGAATATGCTCGCGTAAGAGCTGTTGTTAATTATCATGATCGCTACGTTTTATTGCGAACAAATGGAGAATTACAAAAAATAAAATATCAACATTTTGTTCATAATAATTTTGGACTTCTTAATCCTGTTGAATTTACTATCCCTCAAAATACTAAACGTGACAGGGGACCAGAAGTTCCGGTTAAAATTAATTTCCAAGTTAATTTTGCTACTGATTTGGATGTTGGCTTAGATGTGGGATATAATTCTGTTACAGCGATAGCTCAATGGCAGGAATATAAACCTCTTTTTGTAGATAAAAGAACTAAAGCTCAAAAACGATATATACAGCTAAGAGAAGATTACTATATTTTAAGGAGTACTCCATGGTTTTGAAAAATGAAAATGGATTTACTCTTGTTGAAGTAATTTCAAGCGTTGTATTAGTTACTGTGCTTGCATTGGGTTTCTTTATCGCATTGACACATTTTGTAACTTCATATCAAGAAACTAAAGATTTTCTGACTCTGCAAGAAGAATTATTAAAAGTAGTAAATCAAATAAGACACGGTTATATTGATAGTAGAGTTGCAAATATTGATAGACCTTTGATAGGGTTAATGACAGCTCAATCTGTTAAGCTCGGACGTATTGGAGAATATATTGAGATTATACCTGTTGATGGTGATTACGGTGCTCGTAGTTGGGCAAAATATCACGTTGACAGGGACGGTCGTTTATTGCTAACCGCAAGGTATGGTTATGAAGGCGGACACACAAATCACGTAATATTCCCTTCCTCTACAGAAAAGATTGGCAGATACTATAAATATCGTATAACTGATATTAAATTTCAAGATCTCACAAAAGATATAGCTCCAACAACTTTTCTTGTCAAGATGTATATTCAAGGAATGGTTAGATTTAGAGAAAAAGCAAAAGGTCAGTCTGATGAAGAAGATAGAGTACTCAATACTAAATATGTCGAATATGAAACCATAATTTATCTCGGTAATGCCGATAAAAATATTTAATGATTTTTTAAATCAGAAATGAGGCATAAAATGAAAAAGATATTATCTAATCAAAAAGGTTTTTCAGCAACCCTCGCAGTAGCAATGGTACTTGTTGCTGTTGCTGCAAGTTCAATTGTATCATTTGTAAATATGATTCATAAAGATAACAATTTGGTTATGTGGGAAAAAGATAAAACTCAACAAGAGTTGCTTTCAAGATCTGAAACTAAAAGATTGAATATGATCCTTGAAAAACAATTATTGATTATCCCTGCACGCGTTGTTGAAATTATAGGTAAGGACCGAGTTTCTACCTATACATTAAGACATAAGAAATCTACTGTTACTGTCGCAGATATTATCGGAATTGCTTCTGAAGCAGTAAAATTTGAGACTCTTTGTGAAACTAAACATTCAAGACAGTATTTGCCGGGAGCTAAATCGCCTGTAAAAACTTTTACTGAAAAGCTTTCTCAAAGACAATCCCTTGCTATGTATCAATATTTTTCAGATAGTGAAATATCTGATATTACCGACGATCCTGATTCTCCTGCCGCAAGAGTGAAATTTTGGGGTAAAGATGAGCTACACGGAAAAGTACATAGTAATGATAATATATGGATTCAAAATGCAGGAACACCTCCAGTCAATCCATCTGCACCTAACTGGCCATGGTTTCATGATAAGGTAACTACTGCCGGTCAAATATTTATATATCAAACCGGGTCAGCAACAGGAACTCCGTTACCCGGATCTTGTCCCGTAGCTTTAGTTTTTGAAGACGGATATGAAGAAAATGTTCCATATATTGAATACTTGGCCGATGCAACAGATATTAGAAAAAATGGAGATAAACCTTTTGGACTTAACATTTCTGATAATATCGATATTATAATGGCAAAAATTAACGGTAGTACCATTCAAATGACAGTGGGTGATATAGCTGAAACAGAAACTAAAGCTTTTACTGTATATGATTTTTATCCGGATGCCTTGATAAAAAATCCTCATTGGTCCGGAGATAACAATAATCATCCACATTTATTTGGTGATTCACTCTTTACTAACTACATTACAATGAAAGATACGACTTGGATACCAGTCGGTGATGCTGGTGTGTCA
>JALNXV010000276.1 GCA_023230175.1 Candidatus Cloacimonadota bacterium | reverse complement strand
TCTCTTTGATCAACACGAGAGAGTTGTACCATTAACATGGTACACAGGTTCCAGTATAACCTCTCCCGGAGTATCTACAAGAGGTAGCCTCTATAATTTAAACGAAGTCCCACATGCACAATTTGGAGGTACATTGAACGTTGTCGGAGGTTCTTCTTCCGGTAGTATGTACTCAAATTATTTACCAAAATATAACCAATTAATTAGTTATACAAGTCCTATGGAAATTTCTATGAGTTTAGAATTTAATTCACAAGGACAATTAGTTGTTAATTCAAGTGTTGAAGTAACAGAAGCTTTTACAGAATCTAATAACAAAATCTATACTTTCTTAACACTTGACGGAACTTCAAATCCAAGATTCCTTGTAGTCAGATATCATGAACAAAATTTTGACCTGACAACGATTGGCGAAACACAAACATATTCTGCAAGTTTTGATGTTGATCCTGCTTGGAATATTGAGGACATTAGAGCTGTTGCTATAGTTCAAACCTTAGGAAATCCTAAAAGAATTCTTCAAGCTAACTATACTGGTTTTACAGGTACTGTTTCAGCTTTTGCTGCAGATATTACTCAGGGACCACCAACTCTATTTGTTAATTTTATGGATTATTCATTACCAAATGGAGGTATAACCTCTTGGGCATGGGACTTTGATAATGACGGCAATATCGATAGTAATGAACAAAACCCAAGTTGGTTATTCGATGAGCCGGGATCATATACAGTATCTCTTACTGTAACTACTGATGATGAAACTGCTGAACCGGTTACAACAGTTATGGAAGATTTCATTACTGTTTCTAATCCTGATAATGTTTCCGGATTAGTTGCAGGTCAATGGTCATCTGAATATTCACCTTATACTATCGTTGGAGATATCGAAATTCCTACAGATTTATCACTAATAATTCATTCAGGAACTACCCTTATCTTCGATGATAATGTTATTCTTAATGTATCAGGTAAGTTAGAAGTTATTGGCGAAAAAGACAATGAGGTTATATTTACTTCAAATGATACTTGGAAAGGTATTTACATTGTAGCATCTGAAGATACAAGTACATTTAAATATGCTGTTTTTAATAATGCAAATAATTCAGCATTAAGATCCTCTATGTCAAATATTTATGTAGAAGCTTGTCAATTTTTAAATAATACCTCTACAATCGTCGGACCTGCAATAGATATTAGTAACTCATTATATTCAGAGATTATTGGAAGCTATTTTGCAAACAATAACTCATCAAATAATGCCGGTGCAATTAATGTTTCAGGGTCAAATGTCTTACTCAAAAATAACGTTATCGTAAATAATACAGGTAGAAATGCCGGTGCAGTTTTTTTTAAAAATAATTCTAATTTAGAAATAGAAAATTGTACAATCTATAATAATCTTAATACTGTTTCAACCGGTGGCACTTTACTTAATTCAATGTCATCTGCAACTGTTAAAAATTCTATTATCAATGGAGACGCACCAATTTATGAATTAAATGGGTTAACAGATGTTTCTTATACATGCATTCCCGGACTTACAGGAATAGGAAATATTGAAGATAATCCATTATTTGTATTAGAATCAGATGGGACAGGATCAGAGTTTGAAACTAACTATGAAGATTGGTACTTATCTAATAATTCTCCTTGTATTGATTCAGGCAATCCTGAGTCAAATTATAATGATATAGAAGACACCAATAATACCGGTTATGCATTATATCCATCATTAGGAGATTTAACAAATGATATGGGAGCTTTCGGAGGAAATGGAGGTATCAATTGGGTACCTAATGAAGACAATATTACTGTAATTAAACCACAAAATATCACAATTAATACATATCCTAATCCATTTAATCCTCTCTTAAATGTATCTCTTGATATTAAGAATTTAAATTCGAAAGTTAATGTTACTGTATTTAATATTAAAGGACAGATAGTTAAAAACTTATATAATGACATTCCAAAAGGCAATAAGATTGATTTACAATGGAATGGAACCAATAATAATGGACATAAATTATCTTCCGGTATTTATTTTATTAAAGCAGTGTCAAATGATGAAAACAATATCAAAAAAGTATTAATGTTAAAATAACTAAATATATGTAAGCGGGAATAGATTTCTATTCCTGCTTTTTTAACTATTAAATGTTACCATTTTAATCTTATCATTTAAATAACTATCAAACTTAATATTTGAATTTGTTCTGAATTTAATTAGGATCTGATTGATATCTTCTATAGAATATGCAATTTTATCAAGATATTTTTTTTGTTTATCAATATTCATTTGATTACAATCTAAATTATTTAAAATATCAATTGCAGTTTGCATAACAGTTAAAGGTTGATTTATTTCGTGATTAGCTGTAACAGCCATAGCAAGAACTGCATTTAATTTTTCTTTATCTAGTTTATTATTATAATCAAGCCTAATCTTTTCAATTTCTGTTTTTAAATGATATAATTCAGCTTTCATATTCACTTCAAAATTTGTAATTTTTTCATTTACATTATGAAATTTTTCAAAATAAGCAAAAGCTTTTTTAAATTGCTTCTTATTCTTATAATATAGAGCATAAGTTTTTAAAAAAAATGCATATTCTGAAGAACTATAATCTTTATTATTTTTCATATTCTCATTAAATATCTTCTCTGATAATTTCAAATATTTTAGTGCTTTAGTTGTATCATTAAGTGATAAATACATATCAATTAATTTAGAATAACTTTTAGTTATAAAGATAATATCATTATTTTTTTTTGCATTCCTGATTGTTTTAAAAAATAGAGTTTCAGCTTCAGCATATTCTTTTTGATAAAATTTTAAGACTCCATAATTAAACATTGTATAAGATTTTTTTATAAGATTTTTGGACTTTTCCCTTATTTCTAATGATTTGGAAAAATAAGTTTCTGCCATTTGAAAATCTTTTTCTTCCTTAAAAACTAATCCATAATTATTATAAGCATCAGCTAATATCTCGTATATTTTATATTTTTTTGATAGGTCGATAGATTCTGCAAATGCTTCTTTAGCAAAATTCATTTTATTTAAATCTAGATAAATTAATCCAATTGAATTTAATAGATCCGCATAAGTAGCAAACATACTGTTTTTATTTAAAATTTTAGCTGCATTATCATAGTATGATAATGCGTTTTTATAATCTTCATTAACTGACTCTATTATTCCCAACCAATTATAAGTCATTACCTTTAAATACTCATCCTTTTTATCTAACTTATATTTACTAGCTTTTAGAAGATTTTGATATCCGTTTATATAATTATGTTTTGAACAATATATCACTCCTAATAAATGATAATTATAATATTCAAATTTTAAATTTGTTATTAGTTGATTTTCGACTAAGGTATGTCCTTTACTTAAAATTTCTAAAGCTTTATCAAATTGTTGATTACAATGCCAATAATACATTCCGAGCAAGTTATAGTAATTTAAGAGATAGTTATTATCTTTGAGAAGTAATTGATTATTTAATAAATCAATAGCTTTTTTTGCTTCTTCAAATTGAGTAGACCGTAAAAAATAAATACTCTTAATACTTAAGGCTTCGGTATAAATATCAAAATATTCCTTAGAGTAAGAGATTTTGATTAAATCATCAATTTTTGGTATTAAAACTTTATTATATTTTTTAAATTCTTCAATTATGTTTAATAGTTCATTAAAACTATCATTATAACCCATATTACCTCCAATAAATACTATTGTTAAATTTTAAACAATAAACAAAAAGTTGCCAATGTTGATGTTATATTTCATTAATTTTAATAGCACTGACTATAATGTTTCCGGCTTCAATATTGAAAAGAGTTTTGTAGCTTTTTATCAATTTCAGAAAACATTCAGGAATGATTAAGACAATTTCTACGTGATTTTCATATACTTTTAATTTCTTCAATATTCTTATAAAGTCGATATTATTTAATCTTTTCCCCCAAGGAGGATTAGAAATAATAAGTGGTGATTGATAATCATCAAAAAAATTGTCATTTAAATTAAAAAAATCTTGCTTTAAGAAATTAATTTTAATAGTATTTACTTGATTAAACAAGGTTAGATTTCGAATTGCAATATTAATATTTTCTTCAGAAATATCATAACCATATATTTCAGATTTAATATTTATAGATTTCTTTGTATTTTTAATAATCTTTTTATAGTAGTCTTTATTAAATGTATTCCATTTCATAAAATTAAAACTTCTAAATGTATCAGAATTAATAGTAGATAAAAATCTTGATATTTCTATAGGTATTGTACCTCCGCCACAAAATGGGTCTATGATAATGTCATAATCTGTTTTATTTAAAGATATAAACATCGCTGTTGCAATAGTTTCTCTTAGAGGAGCTTTTGCTCGATAATCAAGATATCCTCTTTTATGTAGATGTTGTCCTGAAGTATCTATACTTAAAATAAATTGATCATGTTGAGCAGTTAATAAAATTAGCTGAGTATCTGTTGTATCAGCTTCACCAACTAGATTAAAAGTCTTATTACATTGTTTAGATATGTATTTAAAGATTCTTTCTTTGATTGCATTTTCATGGTAAAGTGATGAAGTTATAGAATTTACTCTTATACAAATATTATTGAAATTATTAAGATAAGGCTTAAAGTCTATTTTTTTTATCTCTTTTTCTAAATCATAAAAAGTTTTTGCAATAAAACGATTTAATCTTATTAAAATACGGCTAAAGCATAATCCTTGATTATTTAATAAGTAAATAGTGTTCCAATGCCCAATAATTTCAAATCCACCTTTATATCTCTGGTAATTTGTTATATTTAAAGATTCTAATTCTTTTAAAGCTATATTTTCTAAGCCATATTGAACTTGAGCAAAGATTTCTAAAGGTTTCATATTTTAATAAAGAAGAGATAAATACCAGTTTGTGAAAATATGAAACCTTTAGAAATCT
>JALNXV010000274.1 GCA_023230175.1 Candidatus Cloacimonadota bacterium | reverse complement strand
GAGTAAATTCAAGGTTATATAATCAGGACAATAATTCCGAGATGCAGCTTGAACCTTTTGAATTATATTTAGTATCTAAAGCAAGTTCAATAAAAATAAGTGGACAGATATTTAATTATGATATACTTTGCAAAATATATAATAATCAAGAGATTTATGATGTAATTGATTTTAAAAAGGTTGATTATGATTTTAAGATAATTAACAATAAGAACCGGCATACAATATTGTTAAGTAGAGGGACTTTTTATAAAAATGGTCAATCTATTCCAAAAAACAAATATGTTGATTTATTTTACGATGATTTGTTACAGATAAAGAGCTATGCTAATTTTTCTTTGATTGACGTAATAAGGGAAAGAAGTGAGATTGGAGTAGAAAATATTAATCCAAAAGAGCTATTTATAGAATATTATGATGGTTTTTTTTCGATTAGTAAGATAGAATCTGTTTCGACTATAGTATATATAGAAATAAATAATAACAAATTTACTATTTATCCACCCAAAAAGAATTGGGATATATTTTTAAATAATAATAAAATCTCTGAACCTTCTCAATTTTATTTAAATACAGATATTATAACAATTAATAAAAAGAATTTCCGAATTAATAATTTCTTTGATTTGGTTGAGATACCGTTTGAAATTGAGCATATAAATGTCTTAGATATTAAGCATTATTTTTCTGATGGTAATATTGGTTTAGACAGCATTTCTTTTGATATTCAAAAGGGTGAGATTATTGGAGTAATGGGTCAATCGGGATGTGGAAAGTCAAGTCTTTTAAAGGCAATTTGTGGAGAAGTTTTCCCTACTTATGGTTCTGTATTATATGATGGAAAAGATTATTTTGAAAATATTAATTTTTATTCTCAGTTTGTTGGTTATGTCCCTCAGGATGACTTATTATTTTCTAATTTAACTGTGTATGAAAACTTGTATTATCGTGGTAAATTAAGAATACCTAAAATAACTAATAGCTATTTAAAGCAGAAGATAGATAATATTTTGCTTAAAACTAATTTAATCCATAGAAAGAATACCAAAGTTGGAGATTTAAAAAATAAATTACTTAGCGGTGGCGAAAGAAAAAGATTAAATTTAGCACTTGAGTTATTATTTGACCCTACCATAATTATTTGTGATGAACCTACTTCCGGCTTAAGTTATTCTGATGCAGAACAAATCATTGATATACTTAGAAGTTTTTCTGAACAAGGTAAATTTGTTATTTTAACAATACACCAACCTAATACAAATGTTTTTCATAAGTTTGATAAAATCTTATTAATGGATAAAGGTGGTAAGCAAGTTTTTTATGGTCAGCCTTCAGAAGTCTGGACCTATTTTGATGTTGAATATGAGCAGATCAGTTTTAACAAAGAATTAATAACGCAAAAGAAAGAAGAACGTTTGCCTGAGTATGTAAATATAATTATTGAATATCCCGAATATAGAGAAAATGGTGAAATTGTTTATGAGCAACAAGCTCAAAATCTTATGGTTAAAAGAAAGTTTCCTCCTGAATATTGGCGAGATAAGTATAAAAGAAAGATGCTTTTTGACTTAATACAATTTGACTCTATGCGGGCAAAATCTAATAAACCTCCGGTTAAGCAAAGAAAGAAGATAGATTTTAATGCTAAGTTAACTCAGTTTTGGACATTTTTTAAGCGTAATCTAATAATGAAACTTAGAAATAAATTAAATCTTTTAATTACATTCGGAGAGGCACCGTTGTTAGGAATAATTATTGCCTTTATATTAAGATTAGCACCTTCAGGCGAGTCATATTCTTTTAATCAAAATATAAATATAGGTATCTATATTTTTATCTCGGTAATTGTCTTTATTTTTTTAGGAATGTCTAACAGTATGGAAGAAATTTTATCCGAAAGAAAAAGTATATTAAGAGAGAAAATGCTTAATCTGAGAATGACATATTTTTTAGGTTCCAAGATAGGTGTTTTGTGCTTATTTTCTTTTATGCAGGTATTCTTGTATCTTTCAGTTTCAAGTGTAATCTTGTCAGTAAAAGGTGTTTTCTTAATTTATTTTGTTTATTTATTTATTGCTTCGCTTATTGGGTCTTCTCTTGGCGTATTGATTTCTTCGTTTTTAAGTGATGTTAAGTCAGTGATAAACATATTACCTTTGATTTTAATACCGCAAATTATTTTTGGTGGTGCGATAGTTGAGTATGAGAAGATGAATCGTCAATTGAAGTTAATAGATAACAATCCTATTCCTGAAATCGTGCAAATTATGCCTTCAAGATGGATTTTTGAAGGGCTTTATACGGCTCAAGCAAAGTTAAATCCATACGATAAAAAAATAAATAAAATTGATAAACTAAGAAAAAATCTAGTGAGTACATCTAACAATTATTCAAAAGATTTAAGTGATTTATATAAGCAAATAAATGTTGTTAATACAAGGTATCCTAAATCAAAATATAACAATGAATATATAAATCTTTCTGTAAATATAATGGATGGAAGATTTCTTAATAGTGGTTCAATTTCACCGGATAATAACAGTAAGCGACCTGTGAATGTATTTCTATCTTCTATGAAAATTATTAAAGGGATTCCATTACTTAAAGATAAGATTATCCCTACATATATTTATAATATTATAATTATAATGTTTTTTACTCTTGTAATAAATACTGCAACCCTATTAAAAATAAAGTATTTTTACAAGGAGTAAAATGAATCCAACTATATATTTGAGTGTAGTACTTATATTTTTTACTTTGTGTATGAGTAGGTTATTATTTAAAAAAAGATTTAAGTTTCAAAATAAGAATTTGTCGGTAAATAAGTTTTCTATAGTTATTTCGTGTAGAAATGAGGCACATAATTTAGTTCATTTGTTTGATTCTTTACAAAAACTTCATTATTCTCAATCATTATATGAAATAATGTTTATAGATGATCATTCTACAGATGAAACGTTTGATTTATTGACTAAATTTTGTGTAAAATCAGTTAATTATCATGCTTATAGGTTGTCAGGTATAAGTCAGGGCAAAAAGTTTGCTTTGCAAAAAGGGATTTCTTATGCTCAAAATGATTGGATTGTGTTTACAGATGCTGATTGTATTGTGCATTGTGATTGGTTAGATTCGATAGATTTTATGATACAAAAAGATAAGCTAAATTTAATCTCAATGTATATTGGATATTCTCCGGAAGAGAGATTAAAGAGTATATCATATTTAGTAGCTTCATTTAGATATTTTAAGCAATTAGTTTCAGCATTTATTTATGCTTCAAGTACTATGGCAGGTTATCCATTTAGTTGTACTGCACGAAATTTAATTTTTAAAAAGAGTGTATTTAATACTGTTGGAGGATATAGTGAATTCCTTAATGCTGATGACAATTTATTAAATAAATTTTCCGGTGATGACAAACTTCTTTTAAAGAAATTTCTTGGTCATAAACAGAAGATATCTTATCTGCCATATCCACCGATTTATACAAAGGCAGTTAATGATAACTCTGTAAAAAATCAAGATTTGAGACGGTACGGAAAATTTTCAATGTCATCATTATTATGGCAGATAATTATGTTAATTATCGGCTTATGCTTAGTTTATATCCCAATAGAAATAGTGTTTATTAAACAGTCTTATCCGGAATTAGGACTTTTTCTTTTTAGTTTAGTTTTTTTTTCTTTTATAGGATGTTTAGTTCACAGGGAAAAATTTTATTTAGAATATATTATCTTTAGTATCTTTTTCCCTTATTATTTGATTTATAAAATGATTAAAGCAAGGTTTTGCAAATGGACTTGGAAAAACAGAAGACTCACTATATAAAAAGATTATACCTTTATATAAAGGATAACCCTTATAAAAATTATTTCAAGATTTTACTATCTGTTATTATATTAGTAATTATTTTCTTTAAGATTAAAAATACCTCAGATATCGGCAATGTCTTTTTACCTATTATCAAAACCACTTCAGTGAAATCATTAGTAATGCTATTATTAATATCCGTAATGAAGTTTTTTACTCAGGTATTTAATTGGTATTATGTTTTAAAAATTAATCAAGACTATGATTGTACTTTCAGGCAAGTGATTAAAACGCATACTATTGGATTAGCTTTAAGGTTTTTTATGCCGGGAGGGCATGCAACTTTTGGTAAAGTCTTTTATATTAATCCTGATAAAAAAAAGGAAACATTCTTTTCAATAATTGCAGAAAAGTTTTTTCAGTCTTGGATTATATGGTTTTTTGCAATATGGTCATTTTTGTTTTATTATGATAAGAACTATTTATTGGTTTTATTCATAGCTCTTTTGATAACTTTTGTTCCATTTATAATTCCGAAAATATTTAAAAGACATATACCGTATATGACAATTTTTAATTATTATAAGATTTTACCTAAGGTTATTTTATCACAGATTTTATTTGTGTTTATGACCTTTATTCAGTATTATTTAATTCTTTCTCAACTTACTCAAATAAGGTTTTTTAATACAGCAATATCGGTATCATTAATACTTGTGGCAAATACGATACCGATTACATTTAGTGGGCTTGGTTTAAGAGAAACAGCTGCAACGATTGTATTGCCAAAGTATGGTATTCCAATAGAATTAGCTGTTGGTACTTCACTTTGTATTTTTGTATTAAATTCTGTTATTCCTGCTTTACCGGGAGTATTTTTAATAAGTTCTAAGAATAAAGGAAAGTAAATGGAATTCATTATAACCCCATACACTTATCTGATAATATTACCGCTTATCTTCATTGCCGGTTTGGTTGATGCCATTGCCGGTGGAGGTGGATTAATTTCTGTCCCTGCTTATTTAGTAGCCGGTTTACCTCCACATATTGCTTTAGGTAATAATAAGATGTCTTCGTTTTTTGGAACATTGTTTAGTACTTTTAGGTATTTTAAACATAATATGATTGATTTGCCTGTAGCTGTAAGTAGTGCCGTATTTGCATTGATTG
>JALNXV010000275.1 GCA_023230175.1 Candidatus Cloacimonadota bacterium | reverse complement strand
TGAACTATATTCCCTTCAAATCCGGTTTCTTGTTTGAACCTTTTAGCCCTTTCTTGCTCAATGTTCCATCTACGACTATACTCCTGCATATCCTCATTTGAGTTAGCGTTTAATGATATTACTACTATCAAAACAAGTAATATCAGCATTATGACCTTTTTCATCTTGCCTCCTTTCATTTTGGCATTTAGTTGAAACTTTTGTTTAATATAATGCTTAATTTTAGATATAACAGGATAAAATACTCTTGTCAATAAAAATAATAATATTTTAAATAAATATGTTTATGTTGTGCGAGCATCCTTGCTTGCACTTGTCTTTCCTACAAGCTGGAGGCTTGTAGGACAATAACTGAAGATATTCAACAGTCTCTAAGATAATAAACGAGATTTCTTGATTGAATTTATAATCATTACTTAAATGCAAAATAAGCAATATTTTCAAAAAAAATTGACAAAAGATTCTATATTATTAATATGGTATCAATTTAAAACTTAGATTATTAGGAGTTTATTTATGGCAGATCAAGAGAAAACAGATTTTGTTCAGGATTTGCATTTAAGTGATATATTTCCTGCTCCAACTTATGAAGATTGGAAAAAAGAAGCTGAAGTATTACTTAAAGGTGCACCTTTTGACAAGATTATGAAGACTAATACTGTTGAAGGTATTATTTTAGAAGCAATTTATAATGCTGATGACATAAAAGATATTGATTATCTTAAAGCAAAACCCGGTGAATTTCCTTATGTCAGAGGTACATCTTTTGCTCAAAAACAAGTGAGCGGTTGGGATATTCAACAAGAATTAGACGTGAAAAGCCTTAACGAATGGAATGCTGTGACATTAAAAGATTTACAAAAGGGACAAAATTCATTAAGAATTAAGTTAAATAGTGCTTTGAGTCAAAGAAAATCATTAGAAGAAACAAAGGTTGAAGAACTCTTTAATAGCGGTTTGCCTATTTATAGTTATGACAATTTAAAAACTGTTTTAAAGGATATTTCATTAAAGCATATAACTGTTGATTTTGAAGCAGGATGTTCAGTTTTACCATTTTTTGGTATGGTTAAAAAATATCTTACAGATAATAGTCTTAATTTATCCGATTTAAATGGTTCAATTGCAGGTGACTTAGTCAAAGTTTTAGTTGAAACGGGTAAATTGAATTGTTCATTAAAACATTTATTAGATGAGCTTGCTCTTTTAACAAAAACGGTTATAAAAGAAAATGCGCCTCTTAAAACTATCCTTATAGATTTATCGGTTTATAACAATGCAGGTTCTTCAGCAGTTGAAGATTTGGCTATAATGTGTTCAACTGTAGTATTTTATGTAGATGAATTAAGTCAAAGAGGTTTGAGTGTTGACGAAATCTTTTCTAAAATGACCTTTATTTTTGGTGTAGGCACAAATCTATTTATGGAGATTTCAAAACTCAGAGCAGCACGTTATTTGTTTGCTAAACTTGCAGAGTCTTATAATGCAAAATCGGAAAATGCAAAAATGAGGATGCATATTAGAACTTCTGAATATACAAAGACTGTCTTTGACCCTTGGGTTAATATTTTGAGGACTTCAACTGAGGCATTTTCTGCTGTTTTGGGTGGGTGTGATAGTCTCAACGTGTCTACTTTTGATTTTTTAAATAAAGAATCTGATGAATTTTCTCGTCGTATCGCCAGAAATCAACAAATTATTCTTTTAGAAGAGGCACATTTGAATGCTGTTAATGACCCTGCCGGTGGTTCATATTATGTAGAGGCTTTGACAAATCAATTAATTGAGAAAAGTTGGGATTTCTTTGTAGAAATCGAAGATAAAGGCGGGATCTTAGAAGATTTAAAAGCCGGTTCGATTCAAGATAGAATTAATCAATCTCATCAATATAGAACTACTCAAGCTGAAATCAGAAAAGATGTTCTTGTAGGTACTTCAATGTATGTAAATTTAGATGAGAAGAAATTAGAGGATAATATTTCTAAAACAATGGAAAAGTTTAATTCAATCGGTAAATTTGGAGAAGAGATTAAACTTTCTATGGAAGAACTTATTAACTCTTTTAATAATAAAACAATAGATGTGATTTCTGAAAACTTATGTCAACAAAAAGAAGATGGATTGCAAATAGTGTCTATTCCAAAAAGAAGATTGGCAGAATCTTACGAATTTTTAAGACAGACTTCTGAAAAATATAAACAAGCAAATGGTTATAGACCTAAAGCTTTCTTTGCTAATATTGGAAATGTAGTTAAAAATAAACCTCGCTATGATTTTAGTGTTGGATTTTTTGAGCCAGCCGGTTTTGATTGTATTACTAATGATAGTTTTGAGACTGTAGATGATGTTTTAAAGGCAATTAATGATGAAAAAGTTATTGTTTTGTGTTCTTCTGATGATATGTATCCAACTATCGTACCGGATTTTGCAAAAAAACTTAAAGATAAATTTCCGGATAAAGTTCTTGTCTTGGCAGGATATCCAAAAGAACATATAAGTACCTTTACAGAAGCAGGCGTAGATTTCTTTATCTATATGAAAGCTAATGTCATACAAACCATAACACAAATAATGAAAAAGACAGGAGTGTTATAATGAAAAAACCTGATTTTAAAAATATAAAACCTGAACTCAAACCTGTCTCTAAATCATGGGATGAATGGGTAAATTCAGTATCAAAGGAAACTAAAGAAAAATACGAAGATTTGATTTGGGATACTAATGAAAAAATAGAAGTTAAACCACTCTATACTTCAGAAGATTTAAAAAGCCTTGAACATACAAAATATACTGCAGGGATTGCTCCTTTTTTAAGAGGTCCTTATGCGACAATGTATTCTATGCGTCCTTGGACTGTTAGACAATACGCCGGTTTCTCAACTGCTGAAGAGAGTAATGCCTTTTATAGAAGAAATCTTGCAGCCGGACAAAAAGGACTATCAATTGCCTTTGATTTAGCTACACATAGAGGTTATGATTCAGATCATGAAAGAGTTGTCGGTGATGTTGGTAAAGCAGGAGTGGCTGTTGATTCTATCTTAGATATGAAGATTCTGTTTGATAAGATACCTCTTGATCAAATGTCTGTTTCTATGACTATGAACGGTGCTGTATTGCCTATAATGGCATTTTATATTGTTGCCGCAGAAGAACAAGGCGTAAAGTGGGAACAACTTCAAGGTACTATTCAAAATGATATTCTTAAGGAATATATGGTTAGAAATACTTATATTTATCCTCCTGAATCATCTATGAAAATTATCGCTGATATCTTTGAATTTACTTCAAAAAATATGCCAAAATTTAACTCAATTTCTATTTCCGGTTATCATATGCAAGAAGCAGGTGCTACTGCAGATTTAGAAATGGCATATACTCTCGCTGACGGACTTGAATATGCTCGTACCGGAGTAAAAGCAGGTATTGACATAGATAAATTTGCTCCAAGACTTTCTTTCTTCTGGGCAGAAGGTATGAACTATTTTATGGAGATAGCTAAACTTCGTGCCGCTCGCATTATATGGGCTAAACTTATAAAAGATTTTAATCCTAAAAATCCTAAATCTATGGCTCTGAGAACTCACTCACAAACTTCGGGATGGAGTTTAACTGAACAAGATCCTTTCAATAATGTTACTCGTACTTGTATCGAAGCCCTTGCTGCAACTCTTGGTCATACTCAATCCCTTCATACAAATTCACTTGATGAAGCTATTGCTTTACCAACAGATTTCTCGGCTCGTATTGCTCGTGAAACTCAACTTTACTTACAACACGAAACCGGCATCTGTCAAGTTATTGACCCTTGGGCAGGCTCATATTATGTGGAAGCTCTTACAGGTGCTTTACTAAGAAAAGGTTGGGAAAATATTCAAGAAGTTGAAAAACTTGGCGGAATGGCAAAAGCTATCGAAACAGGTCTCCCAAAAATGAGAATCGAAGAAGCCGCTGCCAGAAGGCAAGCTCGTATAGATTCCGGAGCAGAAACTATCGTAGGAGTAAATAAATATCGACTTGAAAAAGAAGACCCAATTGAAATTCTTGAAGTTGATAATACTGCTGTTAGAATTTCTCAAATAAAAAGAATTGAAAAACTGAAAGCTGAACGTGATAATAATAGAGTTCAGAATGCTCTTAATGCTATCACCAAAGCTGCTGAAACTAATAAAGGTAACTTGCTTGAACTTGCTATTGAAGCTACCAGAGCTCGTGCTACTTTAGGTGAAATATCTGACGCTATGGAAAAGGTTTATGGACGTCATAAAGCAGTTATACGCTCAATTTCAGGTATTTACAGTTCAGAATATGCAAAGGCGGATGAAGTGGAAGAAGTAAGAAATCTTACAGATAAATTTGAAGAAGAAACCGGTCGCAGACCTCGTATTATGATTGCTAAAATGGGTCAAGACGGGCATGATAGAGGCGCAAAAGTTGTTGCTACAGCTTATGCAGATATGGGTTTTGATGTCGATATGGGACCTCTTTTTCAAACCCCTGCTGAAACTGCTAAACAAGCAGTAGAAAATGACGTTCACGTGATTGGTATGAGTTCACTTGCTGCCGGTCATAAAGTGTTATTACCTCAGCTTATTGAAGAACTTAGGAAGTTAGACAGAGAAGATATCATTGTTATAGTGGGTGGGGTTATTCCATCACAAGATTATGATTATCTTTATGAACACGGTGCTGTTGCAATCTTTGGACCGGGTACTGTAATCCCTGTCGCTGCAAAAAAGATTATGGATGAATTATTTAAAAGAATATAAAGTTAACTTTATGATAGGGAGTACATTTGTACTCCCTATTTTTTGACATTCTCGACAACCTTTTCCGGCTTGTATCGTATGTGCCTGTGCAAAACAACTTTTTTATTGGTATAATGCATAAAAAATGGAACCGGGACGGCTCGTCCGGTCTGTCATTGCGAACGGAATAAAGCAATCTAATTATTTGTCTTATAATGAGAAACTGTTGAATAATTTC
>JALNXV010000273.1 GCA_023230175.1 Candidatus Cloacimonadota bacterium | reverse complement strand
TGCACCGTGATAGTGGCAATTATTCTGACTTTAGTCACATTGCTTTATCTTCGCTTGACTCGCAAGAGCAGTCAGGTAGACTAGGAGGAGTGATATGAAAACTGAACAGCGATGGTGGTCAAGCACCCTGACATACATTCTTCTGATTCTTCTTGTAGTAATCACGCTTATACCGATACTCTATACTATTTCCGCTTCATTCAAGACGAATGCCGAGATCATGCAGGGCGGTCCGAACCTGATTCCAAAGAAATTCACTTTCGACAACTTCGTCACAGCCTGGACTTCAGGATCGAAGATCGGCGGCCGCAGGGTTACGTTTGCAAACTACACTCTGAACTCGATAATCCTCTCGGTCCTGACAACTGTGGGGACTGTGTTCTTCACTTCAATGTCTTCATACTGTTTCCAGAGAGGCAACTTCCCTGGAAGATCGATAATCATGAAGATATTTCTTGGAACGATGTTCGTCGCTGCAGGATCGGTGACGATATTCCCGATTGTTCAGCTTGCTGCCAAGATGAAGCTGAATAACCTGTATGGTGCCGCCATCGTGCAGATATTCACCACCAGCGCCTCGAACCTGTTTCTGTCAATGGGATATCTGAGGACGATAAGCCCTCAGATTGATGAAGCGGCGAAGATAGATGGCTGTTCTTTCTTCGGCATATACAGAAGGATAATTCTTCCGCTATCGACGCCGATTCTTGCAACTATTGCACTTATGAGCTTCAGTTCCTCATGGAACGCATATCTGCTGCCGATGGTATTCACTCTTGGGAACACGAAGCAGCAGCCTCTGGTCGTTGCAATTGTCGCACTTAAGAACTTCGGAGGCGAAGGAGCATCGCAGTACAACCTTCTGATGGCTGGAACTGTCCTTGCGATTGCACCTATGATTATAATCTATCTCGCTATGAACCGGTACTTCGTTGCTGGAATTACCAGCGGAGCTATCAAGGGCTAGGAATATGAATACAATAGAAACTGCTTTTATCTGTTTTGGAGAAATCAATACTGCTATGGAACGCCTGGTTCTCAAGCATGACGAGGCGTTATCGGAGATCAGAAAACTAGGAGTCGAAGCTATTGATGCAGGGATTGTACGTGATGACTATGATTACGCATCCGGGAAGAAAGCCATTTCGATCCTTGAAGGGAAGAAGTTCTCCTCCGTCGTCATCTGCATTGCCGGCTGGATTCCAACCCATGCTGTGATTCAGGTGATTGATCATTTCAGGGAGAAGCCGATGCTTCTCTGGGGGCTCTGCGGCTGGAAGGAAGACGGAAGGATCGTAACTACCGCCGAACAGGCCGGGACAAGTGCCTTGCGTCCTGCAATGGAGGAGATGGACTTCAAGTTCCGCTTCGTTTACAACAGCATAGGCAAGGAAATGCCGATGCTAAAGATTGATGCATTCTTGAAGGCTGCATCGGCTGCTCAGAACCTCCGGACAGCCAGAATTGGCTCCATGGGATACCGTGACATGCTCCTGTACGGAACTGCATATGATGCAGCTGCAATCCGAAGGGTGTTCGGCACTGAAGCCGAGAACTTCGAGATGCTTGAGATGGTTCAGAACCTCGAGAAAGTAAAGCCGGCAGAGATTGACAAGATCGTTTCCTATATCCGCAAAAACTGGGATATCATCAAGCCTTGCGATGATGAGGTCATCAGGAAGGGTGCAGGATATGCACTTGCAATCGGGAAGAGAATCAAAGAGCGCGGGTACAGCGCAGTGACGATCAATGATGTAGATGGAATGAAGAAACTGCTTGGATTCCCTCCTGCAATGGTTCTTATGCTTCTCAAGCATCTGTATGATGTCGAGACTACTCCGGAAAACGATGTGATGGGAAACCTGACCCAGCTTATGAACAAGTTCATTACAGGCGAGACTGCTCATTACATGGAATACTACGAATACTTCGATGACAGCATGCTGATCGGGGTGCCTGATTATGTTCCGGAAACAGTGGTTGATGGAAAGGTCAAGATGCTTCCGGCTGCGTTCGGACTGCTCAATTCCTCTTTGCTGAACGTATCAAAGGTAAAGACCGGATATGTGACATGCTCCAGGCTTGCAATGAAAAAAGGCAAGTTCGTCCTTCATGTATATACAGGCACTGCTGTTGCTCCTCCGTCATGGGAGGAATTCGGCTGGGATAAGCCGGCTCCGCAGCTCAGCAGCCTGAGGGTCATTCCTGACAGCTGCACGGTTGAGCAGTTCGCTCAGAACGTTCAGAGCCAGCATGTGATTGTATCGTATGGAAATCAAGCGGAAGCCCTCAAGGACCTCTGTGCTATACTTGGTATCGAGGTGATTTACTGAAATGAAAAGCTTTGGAAACTTCAAGATCGGATGGGCCAGCGTCAGCATTACTCCTGACATGCCTGTGATTCTCTGCGGGCAGATGTACGACCGGGTATCACGGTACGTTCACGACCCAATAACTGCAACAGCTCTTGCGATTGACAATGGCAAGAACAGCGCAATCATGGTCAGCTGCGACATGACCGAATTCGATCCGCCGTTGATTGAACGGATCAAGAAGAAAGTCGACGGTCACAATGGAATCGATTCAGCTCATCTGACTGTCGGTGCCACTCATACTCATACTTCAAGCTATTTCAGCGGCGATTTCTTCAAGGATTTCAAGATTTTCCTTGGAGAAGACAAGGTTCCAGCCTTTGACAAGCCTGATGATCTTCTTGAAGGTGAAGAGGCCACTCAGTTCTGGCTTGATAGGATCAGCAGCATCATCTTCGATGCCTGGGATAGCAGAAAGCCCGGCGGAATCGCTGTCATGCAGGACTATGCGGCCATCGCTTTCAACCGAAGGCCTGTTTTCAAGCATGAAGACGGCACAGAAGAATCGATAATGTACGGAGCCTGCAGCAAGGACAGCTTTGTCCGTTTCGAAGGTTCTTCAGACCATTCTGTTCAGACTCTGTTCACGTTCGATGAGAACAATGAGCTGACAGGTGCAATTGTCGACGTGCCGTGTCCTTCCCAGATCATGGAGCTTCATTATTTCATTTCTGCCGATTACTGGCACTACGCCAGGACCCAGATAAGAAAGAAGCTTGACAAGAACATCTTCGTCCTTCCGATCTGCGGAGCGGCAGGGGACCAGAATCCTATAGACCTTGTGAAGTTCAGCAAGACAAACGAGAAAGAGCTTGCTCTTTGGAATGCTCAGGCTGGAGAAGTCTGGTGCAACTATGACCCCGGCGAGCAGTGCAACGCCTCAGGAGAAAGGATTGCCGATGCTGTAGCCAGAGCGTACAGAAGAGCCAGGAACCGCATTCGCCATGATGGTGTTCTGGATTACCGGACAGTGAAGTGCAGCTTCCCGATCAGGAAGGTGACCAAGGCTGATTACGAAGAAGCCGACAAGCTCATCAAGGATTACCTTAAGAAATTCCCAGGAACCAAGCGGATGGATTACACAGACCTCGTTAAGATGTTCGAGCCCATCGGAGTGGTTTCCAGATACAAGCAGCAGAACGAGAATGACAAGTATGACTTTGAGACGAGCATCTTCCGAATCGGCGATGCTGCATTTGCCAGCAACCCGTTCGAGCTGTTCGTAGACTACTCGTTCAGAATCCAGGCTCGCAGCAAGGCGAGAAACATCTTCATCATGCAGCTGACCAACGGAAGCGGCGGCTATCTTCCGACAGTCGAAGCGGTGAACGGCGGGTCTTATTCAAGCAAGCCTGCTTCGACGACGGTTGGTCCGGACGGCGGAGATAAGCTGGTTGAAATCACAATAAAGAACATTGATGAGCTTTTCGAGGGCTGAGAAATGAAAAACAGTATAAGAATCGGATGGGCAAGCGTTGAAATTACTCCGCAGAGACCTTTCTTTCTCATTGGACAGATGTACTATCGTGTATGCAGGTATGTTCATGATCCGCTTACCGCAACAGCGCTTGCGCTGGATAACGGCTCTGATCAGGCAGTGATTGTAAGTTGCGACATGCCTGGAATTGGGTCAGAACTTCTGCGCCGGCTCAAAGAAGAGCTTGACGGCTATAACGGACTGGATGTGAGCAAGATTACCGTCGGAGCTACCCATACCCATACATCGAACACGTTTCTCAACGATGGACTGAGAGATAGGTTTGTTGCTGTCGTTGGCGAAGACAAAGCACTTGCCATGGAGGTCCCTGATAACATCATTCAGGGAAAGGAACTTACTGATTTCTGGGTTGTAAGGGTCAGTCAGATGATTCGTGAAGCATGGGATAGCAGGAAGCCGGGCGGAATTAGCTTTGCTCATGATTATGCTGCTGTCGCATTCAATAGAAGACCTGTGTTCAGGAATTCTAACGGCACCGAGTACTCCAAGATGTACGGTGCCTGCAGTCTGGACAATTTTGTCCGATTCGAAGGTCCATCCGACCATAGTGCAGATATGTTGTATACATGGAGTCCTGATGGCACATTGACAGGCGTAATGGTCAATATTCCATGCCCGTCCCAGATAATGGAGCTTCATTACTTTGCTTCTGCAGATTATTGGCACTATGCTCGCAAGCACATTAGAGCAAAGCTTGACTCAAACGTCTATATCCTTCCGATATGTGGAGCTGCAGGAGATCAGAACCCCATTGATCTGATTAGGGTGAGCAAAGTCAATGAAAAAGAGCTGATTGACTGGAACGCCCAAGCCGGAGAAGTCTGGTGCAACTACGACCTTGGAGAGGAGTGCGATGCTACTGGCGAAAGGATTGCCGATTCAGTCGTCAGAGGATTCAACAGGGCACGCAACGAGATCAGACCTGATTTGGATCTGAGGCATGAGGTCATCGAAATATCCCTTCCGCTCAGGACAATCGAGGAGAAAGACTATCTTGATGCCAGAAGAAAAATAGATGATTATCTAAAGCAGTTCTCTCCAAAGCACAGAATGACAAGCGAAGACCAGGTGTCATTGTTTGACTTGATGGGATACATCGAACGATGGGAGACTCAGAACAAGAGCAAGCAGTTCAAGTTCCCATGTCATGTAATACGGCTTGGAACTGCTGCTTT
>JALNXV010000272.1 GCA_023230175.1 Candidatus Cloacimonadota bacterium | reverse complement strand
CCGACTTCTTCGTTGACAGTGCATATAGCTTCAAGCTTTCCATGCTTGGCATTCGGATCTGTGAAGATGTCCATGATTGTAGCTATGGCCATGCCGTCATCAGCTCCGAGAGAAGTGTCCTTTGCCCGAAGGATGTCTCCATCCTGGACAAGTTCGATGGGATCCTTTCTGAAATCATGCTTCGATCCAGGCCTTTTGACGCAGACCATGTCCATATGACCCTGGAGTGCAACTTCCGGGACATTTTCATATCCCTTGGTGGCAGGGCAGTAGATGATGACGTTTCCTGTCTTGTCCGTAACGCACTCAAAGCCTTTGCTGGCAGCCCAGCCGACTATGAAAGCCCTTACTCCTTCTTCATGTCCCGATTCGCGCGGGATTGCTGCGATTCTCTTGAAATTATCCAATACTGACATTCTTGTCCTCCTAATTATTGCTTTGCTTTAAAACTCGTCCCTGATGAGCTCTCCGTTCACCAGGACCCCCTTGATCTGGAAAGTGCTGTCGAAGATCGTGATATTGGCGTTCTTGCCAGGAATCAGCGATCCGATATCATTGAGGTGATAGATCCTTGCAGGGTTGGTGCTGGCCATCTGAATTGCGGTATCAAGCGGGATGCCCCATGATGCCATGTTCTGGACAGCCTTGATCAGCACAAGAGCGGATCCTAGGAACAGATCCGGATCTTCCGCTGATACCCATGCGCCTTCAGGACTGAGTTTGGCTTTCACTCCATTTGCAAGGAGCGTGCCGCTTCTCTGCTTCGTAGGCCTGAGGCTGTCGGTCATCAGAACGATGTTTTCTTTAGGCTTCTCCCTTACGAGGAGCTTCACAATCTCTGGGTGTACATGGACCCCATCTGCAATGATCTCGCAGCACATATCCTGATTGATCATGATTGTTCCCACAGTTCCGGGGTTGCGATGATGAAGACGGCTCATTGCATTGAAGAAGTGAGTGGAATGGAGGATTCCGCACTGGATTCCTTCCATGATGTTCTCATAAGTTGCATCAGTGTGTCCTGCAAGAAGAACGATGCCTTCTTTCGTCGCTTCAAGTGCAAGATCACGCATGCCTTTGAGCTCTGGAGCTACTGTCATGCATATGACCTTTCCCTGTCCGGTCTTGATAAGGTCATGGAAGAGGTCTAGGTTCACATTCTG
Source organism: Candidatus Cloacimonadota bacterium (assembly GCA_023230175.1). Taxonomy (GTDB): domain Bacteria; phylum Cloacimonadota; class Cloacimonadia; order Cloacimonadales; family WRIO01; genus JALNXV01. The sequence goes on along the minus strand of JALNXV010000272.1, from coordinate 3,893 downwards.
AGCGCCGGCAGGATTCTGAGCTCCTATCCTCTTGGGGCTGATGAACGGTCCTTCGAGGTTGATTCCTCGTATTCGTGCTCCCTTTTCATGACCCATTGCTTCGACTATTGCAGTTTCTGCGGCCTTCATCTGTTCGAATTCATCTGTGTAGATCGTCGGAAGGAAATCAGTCACCCCATAGTCTGCAAGACGGTCGCTCATCTTCAGAATTGATTCCTTCTTGCAGTCCTCGGTTCCTGCTCCTCCGATTCCATGGATATGCGAATCGAAAAGACCTGGGGTAATGGTGCATCCTTTCACGTCGATGACCATTGTGTCATCCGGGAAACTCTTCTGTGGCATTCTGGACATGTAGAAAATGTCTCCGATCTTCCCATCACCGTCGATGAATAAGCCGCAGTCCTTAATGGTTGCAAAACCTGTAATGACTGTTGCATTGGTAAAAATGATTCTGTCGCTCATGGCTAAACAATAATGCCATGTGATACAAAAATCAAGGCGGATCAATGTCAGGCAGTAAGGTCGTTGACCCATTTTCTGCTGATGATTCTAGGAATAATGATCAGGCATTTGGCAAGTTCCTCAAGGCTGACTATAAGGCAGACGTAATAGATCGGGAGCTTGAAGACAAGCCCAGAGATTATTGCAGCAGGAAGACCGATGAGCCAGACGCAGCACATTTCAGAGATCAGCGAGAAACGTGTGTCTCCTCCGCTTCTCAGAACTCCGACTATCAACGTCGTTGAAAGCGATTTAAGGATCAGGACTGGGGATAGGTACAGCAATGTCCTGCGAGTCATGTCGTAGATTGAAGGCGGAACGTTGAACAAGGCAGGAAGAACCGGGCTTGCTGCTGCCATGCAGATTCCGAATGCAGTACCGCATATGATCGAAGAGAAAATCAGAGCCCAGGCGTATCGAATCGCACCTTCCTTGTTGCCGTGTCCTATCTGGTTTCCTATCATGATTCCGGCGGCGTTTCCGATTCCCAGGGAGAACACCAGAAACAGATCCTGCACTGAATTTGTCATGTTCACTGATGCCAGCACATCGGTTCCCATATGTGAGTAGACCATCTTGTAGGCTGTCATTCCCATTGCCCAGAGGAATTCATTGAGCATCACCGGCAGGCAGGTCTTGAAGAACGGCTTCAGGAAAGCCCTGTCAAAAGTCCTGATTGCTTCCTTAAGATGGAAACAGGCAGGGCTTCTGCGCCTTTTTGCCACAATGATCAGCAAGGCAAGTTCAAGCGCTCTTGAAATCACTGTAGCAATAGCTGCCCCGTAGACTTCAAGCCTTGGAAACGGGCCAACGCCGAATATGAGCAGCCAGTTGAGCAGTGCATCGGTTCCAAGTGAGATTACAGAGATCACAAGAGGCGTCTTTGCATCTTCTGTAGCTCTCATGGTGAATGATATCACCATCGAGCATGCCGATAGGATGTAGCTTCCTCCGACTGTGACCAGATACTGCTTTCCTACTTCAATTACATCTTTGTCTGGAGTGAACAGTCCAAGCAGGAACTCAGGGCAGAATACGGAAGGCAATGCGAAAACAAGCGCTCCAGTTATAGCTACGGCGAAAGAAATGAGCATCACATGCTGGATTGATTCATTCTTCCGTGCTCCATAGAACTGGCTGGTGAATGCGCTTGCGCCGCTGCATGTTCCGAAGAAGATCAGGCTTACAAGAAAGAACATCTGGTTTCCAAGACCCACGCCTGCAATCTGGTTTACACCAAGTTGCCCGACCATCAGCGTATCCAGAAAAGACAGAGAACTTGAAAGCAGGTTCTGAAGCCCTATTGGAAGAGCCAGAATCATTAATTTTCTGAGGAAATCTTTTCTTTCGCTTGCTTGCAGTCTGATTTGCATGAAGCCAATCCTAGACAGTAAGCATCAATAAGTCAACCAAGAGTCATCGGATGCTATTTCAAATATTCTCTGACTTCTTGTTCAGAACAACCTGTCATCCTGACAATCTCTGAAAAAGACATCCCTGACTTGTTCAGATTGCGGACTATCATGGACTGGCCTTTTTCAATGCCTTTTTCAATGCCTTTTTTCATGCCTTTCTCAATTCCGCGGTTAGTGGCATAAAGGAGACAGTCCTCCTTCATTCTGCGGTTTTCTTCCTCGAGCAAGTAGGTGTTGACCAGCTCCCGCGTGACGGTCTTCATGCCGTAGCGTTTCTGGAACTCCTTGATTCCGTCACTCATTGAAAGGTATTCCTCCGCTGTAATCATCGTATCCTCCTTCAGCCCTGCCTCAAGCATGTAAAGCCAGCTCAATAGTACCCCGGACTTCTCCCCATGTAAAGACTTGCGTTCAAACACCTTTCTTGCTTTCGGAAGATCCACCAGCACGATCAGAAGATTCTCCCTAAGCTTCTGATGGTCCTTTCCTCCATCCTCTGCGTTGCGCAAGGTGAATCCTGCCATGTACTGATTTTCATCCAGCTCAAGTCCTGGATTGAATCGGCACAGTGCTATGACGCGGGAGCGCGGTATGTCAGCGTACTTCATTCCCATGCGCATCAAATTCAGCTGTGACCTGCCGGAATAGGCCAGCAGTCTTTTTGCAAAATGCTCTTCTGCGATCAGCTGCACTTCAATATCGAAAACCGTGCCGTCCGCTTCTGCCATCACATCAAGGCAAAACCATCTGCTATCAGGGATTTCACCTGGAATCATTTTCTGAGCAGTGACGGAGCTTATTACAGCTTTTTCTTGATCAAAACGCTCCACAACAGCATTTACCAAGTCACCTATCATCATGTTTGTGCTTTCTTCAGGTCCGTCCAGTATCGTCATGAACGCCCGATCCCAAAGCGGATCAATCCTCGCTTCCTTCAATGTAGGATTGTGCTCCATTCTTTTCTCTTCCATTTTCAATTTTCCTCCAGGAACAAAGCCAAAGCTCTGTGACCTATATAGCGGCGGAATGTCGGTTTTGCTGAGAAGTTTTTATATGATGGCTTGAAAATGATAATCGTTATCATTTTCCGATGCAAAAATTAAAATCAGGCTATTTCAATGCAGAAGGACTCTGATCAAATCCGGCCGCCCCGCTTTGCGAAGCGCTTCTGAGACCAGGTTCCGATTCTCCGGCTTGTTGAACTGAAGAAGGGCTCGCTGCAGATGGCGTTCACGTCCTTTCGGAACGAACACCTTTGCAAAGTCCTGGCCTGGGCGAGGATCGATTCCCGTATAGTACATGCATGTGGATACAGTAGATGGAGTGGGATAGAACTCCTGAACCTGATCAGGAACAAAGCCCTGCTGCTTCAGGTACAGAGCCAGCTTTATGGCATCTTGAAGCGTCGACCCTGGATGAGCTGCTATGAGATATGGGATGAGATACTGACGCTTTCCCTCGACCCTGTTTGCCTCTTCATAAGCAGCCCTGAAGCTGTCGTAGACTTCCACAGGGCATTTGCCCATCATGTACAGGACATCAGGGCAGATATGCTCAGGTGCAACCTTGAGCTGTCCGCTAACGTGGTTGCGTACCAGCGTTCGCAGAAAGCGTTCTCTTGTCTCAGGCGCGGCAACAAGCATCAGATAGTCAAACCGGATGCCGCTTCGGATGAAAACTTTCTTCACTCCAGGAACTGCCGAAATTGCTGCAAGGACATTCATGTAACGCTCATGGCTGTCCTGAACCTTTGGACATGGAGATGGGAACATGCACTGGCGCTGCGGGCAAGGACCGCTTTTCAACTGCTTGGAGCAGGCAGGAGCCTGGAAATTGGCAGTTGGTCCGCCTACATCGTGGATATATCCTTTGAAATCAGGATGAAGGGTCATCGAACGGGTTTCCCTGACCATTGACTCAATGCTTCGAGCCTGGATTGTCCGCCCCTGATGGCTGGTGATGGCGCAGAAAGAACAG
>JALNXV010000271.1 GCA_023230175.1 Candidatus Cloacimonadota bacterium | reverse complement strand
TACCATCTGCACTGCTCCCCACCGGTCAAAAGCTATCTCTCGAATGTTATATTTTTCTTCCAAATGCTCTATAAACTTCTCGATGTATCCATAGTGAACAACGTTGCCTTCAGTAGTTTCGAGAAACCCCTGACGATTCCATATATCATATGGAACATGGTCTCTATTGATTCTAAGCGGTATGTTATCTTCTGGTATCCAAAAGTAAGGCAACACATGGTATTTATCGTTTTCATCAATAGGAGGAAAAACCAAAACAAATGCTGTAATATCGGTAGTTGACGATAAATCTAATCCGCCGTAGCACACACGTCCTTCTAAATCAGCCTCATCAATAGCAAAATCACATTTATCCCATTTTTCCATCGGCATCCATCGCACCGACTGCTTTACCCACTGATTGAGTCTGAGTTGACGGAATATATTTTCCTCGGCTGGATTCTGTCTTGCCGAATCACATGCTATTCGTACCTTGTCTATTCCAACAGTTATCCCCAGTGATGGATTAGCTTTTTCCCATACTTTAGGGTCAGTCCAATCATCATTTTCTTCCGCACCATAAATTACAGGATAGAAAGTTCTATCGACTTTTCTTCCTTCTAGTATGTCCTTTGCCTTCTGGTGAGTTTCGTAGCAAATGCTGTGAGTGTCAGTCCCAGCAGTGGTGATAAGAAAATAAAGAGGTTGCATTCGTGCATCTCCTGAGCCCTTGGTCATAACATCAAATAGCTTTCTGTTCGGCTGAGTATGAAGTTCATCGAATATAACACCATGAACATTAAAACCATGTTTACTATAAGCTTCTGCACTCAGCACTTGATAAAAACTATTAGTTGGGAGAAAAATTATTCTCTTCGTTGCCGCTAGAATTTTCACACGCTTATTTAAAGCAGGACACATTCGGACCATGTCTGCTGCAACTTCGAAAACAATCGAAGCCTGCTGACGATCTGCAGCACAGCCATATACCTCGGCTCGTTCCTCTCCATCACCACAGGTAAGAAGAAGGGCAACAGCTGCAGCCAGCTCGCTCTTGCCCATCTTTTTGGGTATCTCAATATAAGCTGTTTCGAATTGCCTGTATCCATTTGGTTTAATGATTCCAAATAAATCTCGGATTATCTGCTCTTGCCAGTTTATCAACTCAAAAGGCTTACCCGCCCATGTTCCTTTAGTATGGCATAGACACTGAATAAAATTTACAGCCATGTCAGCTTGAGACTTGCTATAAATGGAGCGTTTTGCCATAAACGGTGTTGGTTTGTAGTTTCTAAGTTTTCTCATATTTTTCCTAACGAATAAAGGCCCTCAAATGAGGACCTCGCATAAGCAGTAGGAATACTCTATTCACCGTAAATGATGAAATTTACATATTCCTTTGGGTGTTCTTCTATAAAAATTACTAGTTCATTAAATCCCATCTGGTCAGCTATAACCTGGACCTGTGCACTATCAAACATGTTTGTTCTGCCGGTATCTCTTACCTGAAGAATTTGATCACGAATTTTATCGTTCATTTTTAATTCCTCCCATACTGTTCTTGAATGCAGAATTACCAGATAAGTTTTTTAATAAAATTCTGCGCTCTGTCTTGTACTCATCTCCAACAAATCCAAGCCTAACCAGAAAGCATCGAAAAGCATATTTTTCATTAATAACCTGAACATCCGGCTTGTCATTCACACGCTTAATAGCCTTAGCAAAGTTACAAAGTTTATATATAAACTCGCTGTATGCTTGAATGTTTTCTGGGCTTATCTCTCCGGAAAAGGCAGGAAATATTATCCTATCTTCTTTCTCGATAATTTCTATACCCTCGGTTCCCAGTGCATGAGATATCAGTGTTTTCTTGCTTTTCAGAATCATCCTAAGATTTTGAATAGATTGTTCAGTGAATTCGCTTTTTGGTATCTCCAGTATGATATCATCAATCTTTTTTTCAGCCATTATATAGCCTCCCTCATTTTCTGTACTGTATTAATTGCTCTTATCAAAAGGAATTGCAAGCAATATCACAGTTGTTGAAGGACTATATCAAGCTGTCTCTTGTATAAATCAAGTTCAAATTTATAAAGAGGAATTTTGTTCTCACCGTAATCAAGCAGTTTATCTACATCCGATTCACAAATTGAATACTTGTTATTTTCAAATGACCAGTTTAACTCAGGAAAAGATGGAATTTCAGGAAGTTGAGGAATCATTCCTTTTAGAACTTCTTGGTAATTATCCTGCTCAGGTTCTATTGTTTCAGTGCTTGTGCAACCTGTTAAGACGATCAAGACGAGAAGTACTGTCACCCAAAGGAGCACAAGGCTCAGGAATTGGCTTTTCATCGCTTTTAATCTCCTGTATTTCATCCTGCACCTCCTTTATGTTCTGTATCTTTTTTTCTTTCCGCTTAATCGTCTCAGCAGTATTCTTCACTTCTTTTTTAAGGCTCTTGACCTGCTTTGTTTTTAATGACGAAAAACCTAGTAAACCAAGAATCGTAACTATCAAACCAATAATAAATTCAACCATTAAATTTTCTCTCCAGCCATTTTCTAACTAGTGGTTTCCAAACAGCCATGCATGCCGGATACTGCAAAGAATAAATGGCTACAGTAAACAGTATAATCAGCAATGGAGTGTATTTCATTTCATCAGGAAGCGCAGTCACTGTTATAGAAAAAAAGATTACTACACCAAAGATGATCGAAAGAATTAATGCAACTATTCTGTTCTCTAATTCCGTTGTCCTGTTCTTTCGTATGTATTTTTTATAAAATTCCATGACTAATCCAACGAAAAAGGAAAAGCCAATAAGCATCAATAATAGAATCATTTTTTATCTCCATCGCGGTTAAGCAGAGAGATGAAGTATTCGTCCATTTTTTGCTCCTGGTCCTCACTCTCCCCGTTAATCTCATGGGTCCTCAAGGCCTTAAAGATCACTCGATCATTTTCAAGAGCCATAACCAAGCCGCTTTGGAGAAGTTCAAGTCTTTCATTGATACGTTCCAGAGTCTTGATCTTCTCATCGTTGCGATCAACTTTTTTAGCGTAGCGATTGAGGGCCCATATCACCACACCTCCTGAACCAAAGATGGGAAAAATTAGTGATGTCAGTATTTCAGGAATGTCCATCAGGTATCCCCCTGCATAATCACATCAGCATATTCTATGCGCTTCCCATCACGAATCAGATACACATCTGATGTATTTCCATCATGATTTTTTAGATATCGATTGACAGCAACATCCACAAACTTTGGCTCTAGTTCAATGCCATAGCAAATTCGACCAAGTTGATCACATGCAATTAATGTCGAAGCTGAACCCAAAAAACCATCAAGCACTAGACCATTTGTCTGCGTGCAGAGTTTTATAAGATACGCAATTAATGGAACAGGCTTACTTGACGGATGCCCTTCACCTTCGTCCTTTGAGTTCTTGATTCTTGCAAATTCAAAAACTGTAGTTTGTTTTTGGTCACCATACCAGAGGTGTTTTCCATCTTTACGCCAACCCCAGATGATCGGCTCATGAATATATTTCCAATCAGTACGAGTAAGAACCAGTCTATCCTTTTTCCATACCAGACCAGCCCCAACCTTAAATCCAGAATCTTCAAAAGCATCATGGAATACCCTAGCTTTCGAGGTAGCATAAAAAGTATAAATAGAAGCATCTTTTGCCATAGAATCATGAAAACAAGAGAAAGCTTTTTTCAAAAACTCAAGCCCATCTTTGTCGTTAAGATTGTCATTTGCGATGGTGCCTGACTTGCTCTCAAGCTTCACAAGATACGGTGGGTCGGTGCAAACTAGATTTACTTTCGTATTACCGAGCAATTTCTCATAGGTCTCCGGTAATGTCGAGTCGCCGCAAATTACAGTATGCTTTCCAAGATGCCAGATATCATCTGTTTTTGAAAAGCATGGCTTTTCTAATTCTGCTGCAACATCAAAATCATCTTCTTTACCTTCTGTATCTGTATCAAATACATTAGTCAGCTCTTTTGCATCGAAACCTGTAAGAGCTAGGTCAAAATCAAGACCCTCTAATTCTTCCAATTCAATTTTCAAAAGTTTCTCATCCCATCCAGCATCAAGAGCAAGACGATTATCAGCCAAAATATAAGCTTTCTTTTGAGCCTCTGTAAGATACTCTTCTTTGATGCATGGTACCTTTTCAAGATTCAGTTTCTGAGCTGCATAATAACGGCAATGACCACATAAAATTGTATAGTCCTTTGATACTATGACAGGATTCAAAAATCCGAACTCTCGTATCGATGCTGCTACACGGTCAATTTGCTGTGCGGTATGTGTTCTTGCATTGTTTGAATATGGGATAAGTCTATTTAACTCAACCATTTCATACTGTGCGTTTTTATTTGATTCCATTAATTTTCTCCAACTAATCAAAATTCTCTAGTGAATTGATTATCTTACAAGACCCCATTGGGCGAACTTTTCAAATCCACCTAGGTCTTTTATAAACTTCCGTGCGATTTCTACTATCTCAGAATATGGTTTCCCATCTATTTCGTTATCACCAATAGCACAACTTATTTCATAAGATTTTCCAGTGGCCTGTGCTTTTAACCATACGTAAATATTCAAAGACACATCAGCCTTTGATAGATCTTTTCCATGAAGTCCTCCTCCAGTTATGGAGTCAGCCATATCAGAACCGAGCTTTCTATTAGTTGCTCCTGAATCGACATCAGAACCTCCAGTCCAATAACCAAGAGGATTGATTTCTGCTTCAGGATATAAAGCTTTCACCTCATCTCTATCAGCATGACTTTGGCAGATAATCAGGCGATTTTCATCCAGGATATATTTCCCATCAAATGGAAAGCGATGAAACAAGTCATCAGCAATCGAGCAAAGCTGCTTTTGTTCAGAGGTCAAAGGTACTCCACGGAAAATTCCATTATCAGCACATCGAAGTTCATTTGATTGGTTATCAGCTAGAATATAATCCTGAGGAACACATCTAAAGAAAAGAAGAACAGAACCTACTATTCTTTTAACAATTTTCAAAACTTCTCTTCGACTAATTTCCACCGATGA
>JALNXV010000270.1 GCA_023230175.1 Candidatus Cloacimonadota bacterium | reverse complement strand
TGATAATATTGAACATTGACCATGACGGAATTCAATATGCCTTATTCTCCTTCCGATTCAATCATGAGCCTGATAGTTGCAATCTGCAAGTTGAATCAAAGAGAAAAAAAACCCGCCGGTAAATTTCAGCTCTGGCGGGTTTTCGTCTAGGAGTCTGGCGGGTTTTCGTCTAAGACTGAGGTCGTTGCCTTGCAGCAGTGCCTCTTTGATTATTATACACAACTTTCAAGCCAAGTCAAATACCTTGTCAAAAGAAAATCAATCTTGCACTCTGGCGAAGAACAAAGGATTGTCCAAAAACAAATAAGCAATATACAGAAACATAATTGAAACATCAATATGCAATAATGCTTGAATGAACAACAGCGGACAATTGGCAAAAGCCTTCAAATACTTTGGTTCAACCTGGACATTGCGCATTGCAGGAGCATCATTGCTCATCAACCTTGCAATAGGAATCGGCAAGATTGTTCTTAGCATCATCTCAAGTTCATTCTTCATTGCAGTCAGTGCATTCTACACATTCGCACTTGTTCTTGCACGTGTCTTTGCACTTCTAGGCTCCGATAGAAGAAAAGAATACCGTTGCTGCCAATTCTGTGCATTGATCCTGGTAGGGGCAAGCCTCATCTATATCCTTTATTCAACAAGGCTTTTCTTTGAAGAAGGAAAAAGCTCATACCATGAATACGTTGCATTGGCAATAGCCACCGTGACCTTCGTGGAAATCGGAGTGAATGCCAGAGGCGTTGTCCGTGAACGAAGAAACCATAGGCTTTTCATGCAGGCTCTCAGAATGGTTAACCTTGCCTCATCACTTATATCACTAACATTGACTCAGTCCGCGCTTCTATCGCTCAGCGAGCAGACAGAAGGAATTGACCGCAACCTTGCAAACGGGTTCATGGGATGTCTCATGGGCACAAGCGCTGCGGTCATAGGAATCCTTCTCCTGATCAAGGCTGGCAAGAAACAATCTTCGCAACCTTATCTGCCTGAGCCTTCCGAAGATTCTGAAGGCGCCTGAGATACAGAGGGTAATTCACTGCAAGGATTGCAATTCCCACTAATCCAATGATAATCCCAAGTGCAAAGAACCTGGTCCACACCATCGTGAAGCACATGCCTAGACCAAGAATGATTGAACCGATAATTCCAAACGGAAAAGAAGGAATCGAAGCTTCCTTGTTCACTTCTGATTCGATTTCACGCACCTGCTCAAGAGGGGTCTTCTCCCTAGCAATGTACTTGTCCTTGAGGTTCTTAAGCTCTTCCTCGTCTCTCTTTGAAAACCTGTATGAATACTTTTCGTCTTCCATTCCGTATTTCTCCTTATCTCATCTTTGAGATAACCTGAGTTTACAAGGTAAACATTTCGGCAATTGTTGATTATTGTTTCTGTTGTATTTCAATCGGCAGAACCAAGCGGAAATCAGTGCCTTCTCCTGCTTTGCTTTTCACAGATATGTCCACATTTAGAATATCAACTATCCTGCGGACAAGAGCCAGTCCAAGGCCATTGCTCTCGCTCTTGCGGCTGGTATCGCCCTGATAGAACTTGTCAAACATATGCTTGCCTACTTCGGGCGTGATTCCACATCCGGAGTCACACACATGAACCACAGCAGCATCGTCTTCGACATGAAGGGATAATGAAACATTTCCACCGGATGGTGTGAATTTGAATGCGTTTGAAAAAAGGTTCTTCCACACTATATCAAGAAGGTTTCGGTCGCTGATAATACATACATCGCTTTGAAGATCAGTATTGATTTCAATCTTCTTGTCTTCCCAGACATTTTCAAACGAAAGAAGGCATTCACAGAGCTGCTCGCCAAGGTCATAGCTTTTCTGAGAAGGGAATATCTCCTGGTTTTCCAATCGGTTGAGATTGAGAATGTCGGAAACCAAAGTCGAAAGGCGCTGTGTCCCATTGATGATCTGTCCGCAATACTCAATGCGTTGCTGAGGTTCCAGGTCGGGGCTGCTAAGAAGCGTTGCATAATTCTGAATCACTGCCAGAGGACTCTTGATTTCATGGGAAACGTTTGAAACGAAATCTGTGCGAAGCGTCTCTACATTCCTCAGTTCAATGGCAACCTTGTTAAGGTCTTTTGCAATTACATCGAATTCCGTCTCGTTCCCAGGGACGCCTTCATCGATCGAAATAGAAAAGTCTCCCCTTGAAAGATGCGAAAGCGCATCGAGAATCCTATTTAGGGGCTTTCGTATGCGTACAGTTCGAACAACAGCATAGATGATTGTAAGAACCAAGGATAGAAAAAGAATATTGACGAATGTCAGCTTTGCAGCATATTCAATTTCAGAACGCTGGAATTCAACACCTGCAACATTCATCACTGTACGGAAATACAGAAGGAAGCTGCTTGTCACAACTAAGCAGACTGCAATGAAAAAGGCCAGATACCTGCTCATAGAGAAAAGACTGTGCTTGATTCTCCCCTTCTTCATCCAATTACCACCTTGTAACCAAGTCCATGAACTGTCTGTATCTGAACATCATGACATGAAGAAAGCTTCTCTCTCAGCCTTGTGACATAAACGTCCACGGTTCTTGTGGAAGCAGTAGTATCAGCATCCCAGAATTCCTGCATCAGCTGTGTCCGCGTAAAAGTCTTCTTTGGATAAGAAACAAGCTTGAAAAGAATATCGAACTCCCTCTTGGTAAGTGGAATATCCACTTTATTAACAGAAGCCGAATGCTCGTCTATATCCATTGAAAGCGATCCTGCTTCCAGATGCCTTGATGTGACAATCTGAGCCCTTCTAAGCAGTGCATTGATGCGAAGCTCGAGTTCCGGCAAGCTAATCGGCTTGACCATGAAATCATCAATCCCGATCTGAAATCCCCTTGCCTTCGCTGAATAGTCATCTCTTGCACTGACGAAAATGATCGGTATGTTCGCATCAGAACTGCGGATGGCATCTGCGAACTCGAATCCGTCCACAGGTGCCATCATTATATCAGTGATGATGATGTCGAACTGAGCCTCGTACATTGCATCATAGGCTTAATTGACATCCAGTACGCAAACGGCCTGATACCCTTGACGAAGCAGGAATGAGGTGACAGTCCTGTTCTGCTGTTCATCGTCCTCGACTACTAGAATTCTGTACATGTCACCTCCTGTCTTTTTTAATAACTGAATCCAACAGACATTGATGGAATGCAGTAGAAGCTTCCGCCAAATCCGATTGCACCAGTTTCAAGATCAACTCTGAGCATATCATATCCAATTGAAGTCCCAATTAAAAGCGAAATCTTCTCTGTTACTTCATAGCACGCCCCGAAAGACCCACCGATGCCTGCTTCGAAAGCTCTATCAGAAGCCCATGTTCCTGAAAGCGACAAACCGGCAGCTGCATCGAAATACATCTTGGTTTCATTGAAATGATACCTGAATGACGGTCCAGCTATTAGATTCATCGTCCAGTTTGTTCCTCCGCTGAGATTAAATCCTGCATTTCCTCCGATGAAATACCCAATCTGGCTGTCGAAGTAACCGAAGTTCTGGGAAGAAAGCCCTCCGAAACTCATTCCATCGCGGTAGATGTACTCTCCACCTACGCTGCTGACTGAATCAGCCCCGACTGTTCCAATAACCAAGACCAGCATCAATGCCACCATTATCATTGTTCGTTTCACAATAAAGTTCCTCCGAAATAATTAATGGATGCATGATGACCTCCTCGTGTTTCAAGAGAATTTGAAGTATGTTTCAGTTCTGTTAATGCACTTGAAAGCTTGCAAATGGAACCTTACTGCTATGAAATAAAATGATTGCATTCTGGATTTAAGGCCTTTTTCTTTTCTGATAGTTAATTGCATATGAAACGGGTTTTACTATATAATTCAAAACAAGGAAAGAAATGAGTACAATCGGTGATGTTGCAAAAATTGCAGGCGTCTCGGCAATGACTGTTTCGCGCGTCATAAATGACAGCGGTTACGTCAAGCAGGATACCAGAGAGAAAATTGAGAAAGCGATCATGCAGCTTGATTACCGGCCTAACATGGTTGCGAAAAGCCTTGTAACACGAAGAACCAATATCATAGCATACATTGTTTCTGACATTTCTGATCCATTCTATAACAAAGTCAGCAAAGGGATAGCCGAGACCTGCTTGAAGCACAACTTTTCTTTCATCATCTGCGATGCAACAAACCAGAGAATACTGGACAGCCAGATCCGAATGATAGGCGACAGACAGATTGATGGAGTCATTTTTCATGATCTTGATATAAAGCAAGCCGAAGTTGACAACCTCCTCAGCTTAGGTCGGAAGATTGTAATGCTGGAAAATGAAACAAACCTTAAAAGTGTCTTTTCAATAAGAGGAAATGATAAGAAAGGAGCAAAGCAAGCCACCAACCATCTTATTTCAAAAGGTCATAAGAGAATTGCTTGTCTCAAAGGGCCTACCGACCAAAGAAACAGCATGGGAAATCTATCATTCCAAGACTCTTTCAAAAGAAGAGCTTGGATCGAAAGAACTGATGGATATGAGGAAGCTCTTAGTGATTCAGGACTTGATTTCCGAATGTTCTTTGATGGCTGCGTTGAATCAGCAATGGGTTACAGTCTTGCTCAGGACTTCGTCAGACGCTGGAAAGAACTTCCATCAGAATCAAGGCCAACGGCTGTTTACTGCGAGTCAGATATCCTGGCTTTCGGAGTTCTGAGCAAAGCTCTGGAATTTGGAATCAAAGTACCAAGCGAGCTTGCTATTGCAGGTCATGATGGACTTGATATGGCCTCAATGATTTATCCTCAGATAACTACTGTCAAACAGCAGCGATATACAATGGGACAGCTTTCAGCGGACATGCTGATTGACTTCATTGAACATGGTCAAAGAGAAGGAAGCTTGCTTCTTGATGAAGAGCTTTCACAAGGTCAAACTACCTGATTGCAAATCAAACGGGCCTGCCGAAGCAGACCCGAATGAAAATTACTAGTTTTTCTGCTTCTAGAACTCCAGTTCGTAAAGCTTTCCGATTTCAGGCGACATGACCTGGCATCCATCCTTGGTAACAGCAATCCCCTTCTCCCAGCGGCATCCGAATGTATCGCC